>JBHRQF010000160.1:0-3975 GCA_042645325.1 Campylobacter sp.
GGATAGCTATCTTTATGGGTCAAAACGGCGCCTCGCCGATCGCAAACGCAAAAATAAGGCAGTTTGCGAAAACCGCAAAATTTGCCGAGTTTTACCGAGAAAAAATGCGCTACCTCGAGGAGCTGCTGAAATTTGAACCGCTTAGCGAATTTGAGGCCAAAGAGCTGGAAATTTTTACAAAACTAGCCGCCATTTTAGACAGCAAAGATATGGTTAAATTTCTGCTAAAAAACGGCGTTTGCAAGCAAGAAAATTTACAAACCTCGTGCGAAAATCTCAAAAAGCAGGCGATGCATTACGACGCAAAAGAGAGCCTAAGGCTGATAAACAAAGTCAGATAGTATAAAGCGGCGAGCAAGCGGCATGAAGCTAAATTTAAGGGCAAATTTAAACAAGACGGCCTAGGTTAAATTTGCCGCTTTAGACTGCTGGACTTAGACTCAAATTTTGCCGCGGCGTATGTAAATTTAAGGATAAACGATGAAAATTTCTTTACGATTTTTGCCGCTCGCCCTACTCTTTTTATTTGTGCCGCTTTTTGCGCTAGAGCAAGATGAAGCGGTCAAGGCTTGCAAGCAGCCAAAATCCGTGCCTGATTTTAGGATTTTCTACGACTAAAACACTACGAGCGAGCAGATAGACGCAGGGCTTGATCAAATTTTAGATTTTTTATGGCAAAACCTGCACCGCATAAGCGACGAGCTGGGCGAGTATTGCGACCGCCTTTTTACGCCTTTTGTATTTAACGCCAAAATGTATAACACGGACAAAATCGACTTTGTGCGGATAAAAAAAGCACTCAAATTTGAGAAACAAATTTTAGATTAGTTGATAGTAGTTGTATCAAGTTTAAAGATATTCTTAGCACTTTGTGCTATAATCTGCCAAAATTTTAAAACAAAGGACGAAAAATGAGCGAAAAATTTGAATTTCAAACCGAGGTAAACGAGCTGTTAAATTTGATGATACACTCGCTTTATTCAAACAAAGAGATATTTTTGCGCGAGCTCATCTCAAACGCAAGCGACGCGCTGGATAAGCTAAACTACCTATGCCTCACGGACGACGCATACAAAAGTCTAAGCTACTCTCCGCGAATCGATATCAAAATAGATAAAGAAAAAAAGACGCTAACGATCAGCGATAACGGCATCGGCATGGACAAAGAGGAGCTGATAAATAACCTCGGAACCATTGCTAGAAGCGGCACGAAGGGCTTTTTGGACAAACTAAGCGGCCAAGCCAAAAAAGATAGCGCCCTCATCGGGCAGTTTGGCGTCGGGTTTTATTCGGCGTTTATGGTAGCGGATAAGATCGAAGTCGTGAGCAAAAAGGCGCTTGGTGAAGAGGTCTTTATGTGGAGCTCGGACGCTAAAACCTACGAGATCTCGCCCGCGCAAAAAGATAGCCACGGCACCTCGATCACGCTTTATCTAAAAGATGACGAGTTTGCCGAGTCTTACCGCATAGAAAACATCGTCAAAAAATACTCCAACCACATTCCGTACCCGATATTTGCAGATAAAGAAGAGTACGTGCCGCCTAAAGAGGGCGAAAAAGAGGGCTCGTACGAGACCAAAAACGTGCAGATAAATAAGGCTTCCGCACTTTGGAAAATGAGTAAAAGCGCGCTAAAAGACGCCGACTACAACGACTTTTACAAGCAAATTTCGCACGATAGCGAAGATCCGCTGCTATGCGTACATACAAAAGCCGAGGGCAATATTGAGTACACTACCCTATTTTTCGTGCCGGCGTCAGAGCCGTTTGATCTATTTCGCGTGGACTATCAAAGCGGCGTGAAACTCTACGTCAAAAGCGTATTTATCAGCGACGACGCCAAAGAGATGCTGCCGCCTTATCTTAGATTCGTCCGCGGCATAATCGACGTGGAGGATTTGCCGCTAAATGTCAGCCGCGAGATCCTGCAAGAAAACAGCATAATGCGCAGCGTAAAGGAGCAAAGCGTCAAGAAAATCCTGGGCGAGCTAGCCAAGCTAAAAGAAAAAGATAGAGAAAAGTATGTCAAATTTTATAAAATATTCGGCAAGGTGATCAAAGAGGGGCTTTACGGATTTAGCAGCGAAAAGGAGCAAATTTTAGACCTTTGCCTCTTTAAATCAAGCAAGCGCGAGGGACTAGTCAGCCTAAAAGAGTACAAAGACGCGATGAAAGACGGTCAAAAATCGATCTACTACATCAGCGGAAACAACGAAACTATGCTAAGAAATTCGCCGCTTTTAGAGAGCTTTAAGGCTGAAGGGATAGAAGTGCTCATCATGGACGAGGAGATAGACTCTATCGTCATGCCGATGGTGCAAGACTACGATAAAACGCCGATAAAAGCGGTAAATCACACCGATATCGACGCCGAGATCAAACCGGAAAAAGACGAAGCCGACGAGGGTAAATTTGCCGTGCTGCTAGCTAAGATGAAAGAGATCCTAAAAGACGAGGTCAAGGACGTGAAACTAAGCTCACGCCTAAGCCAAAGTCCCGCCGTCATCGTCTATGATAAAAATGATCCCGACTACGCTACGCAGATGATGCTAAAGCAGATGGGGCATAGTGCCGGTAAAATTTTACCGATACTAGAGATAAATCCAAAGCACGAACTCTTTGAAAAGCTATCTCAAAACGAGGCGATGATCTACGATGCGGCGGAGCTGCTTTTAGATATGGCTAAGCTAAACGAGGGCGTCGCTATCGACGATCCATCGGCGTTTAGTAAAAAGCTAACTAAAATCTTGCTAAAAGCGATCTAAATTTAAGCCTTTTTGGGCTTAAATTTTATTTTCGGTTCGGCGGCGGAGTTAAATTTTCCGCCGAGTTTTTTCAAAATCTCACTCAAATCTACATAGCAAAATCCGCTTGCCCTACACTTAAATTTACGGCGTCAAATTTGACCTAAAAGACGCTTACCATGCTCGCCGAATGTCAAATTTAAAAAGGCTAGTAAGCTACATTTGCGTAATATCTGGTTATAATTGCCGAAAAATTTAAGGTATGAAGTGAACGAGAATAAAGAGTATTTCGTAAAAGAAGAAGATTTTATCGTATCAAAAACCGATCTGAAGGGCAAGATAACCTACTGCAATCAGCCTTTTTTAAAGATCGTCGGCGCGACGCAAGAGCAACTTTTGCATAAACCGCATAACATCATCAGACATCCCGATATGCCGCGCGTCGTGTTTAAGCTTCTATGGGATCGCATCAAGGCAAAGCAGGAGATATTTGCATTCGTTAAAAACAAGAGCTTTGACGGCGGATTTTACTGGGTGTTTGCTAACATCACGGCTTCGCTAGGCGCTAACGGCGAGATCATCGGCTACTACTCCGTTCGCCGCAAGCCAAACCCAGAGGGCGTAAAATTTATCGAAGGCGTATACAAGCAACTACTTGAGGCCGAAAAAAGCGGCGGTATGGAGGCTTCGGGTAAGTTGCTCGGGCAAATTTTATCAGATGCGGGCATAGGCTACGACGAGCTAGTACATAAACTTCAGCGAGGACAGATATAAGATAATCTCATCTCTGGCGGTATAAATACCCAAAAACAAGCCTAACGAACTTGAAAAAATGGATATCAAGCCGCAAGAAGCGATCATGAGCGTCGTGCAGTTTAGCGCTCTGACAAGCTGGATCAAAGAGCAGAGAGCAAAAACTAGCTGTTTTCGACAACGAGGAGCACTATGCCAACGTCAGCGCCTATCTCTCGCAGATCCTGCTAGAGATATCGCTAAAAAACGAGAAAAACGGCATAAGCACGGCGGCGAATCACAAACTCCAAGTCTCTGCGAAAAACATCAAAGATATAACCGAGCTCCTGCAAGCTCAAAGCGCCATCATGCAAAAATACAAAAGGCGAAGCCTTTTTAATAATGACGCGATTCGTCTGCGCGCCGTGAAGACGCAGCTCGCGGAACTCCTTAAAGTGCAATCAAGACTAGACAAACTACTAAAAACGCAGGCTAGTAT
>JBHRQF010000161.1:0-3954 GCA_042645325.1 Campylobacter sp.
CCCGCCCAGCCCGGCGTTTATCAGTATTTCGACAAGGCCGGCAAGCTTCTTGACGTCGGCAAGGCTAAAGTTTTAAAAAACCGCGTCAAAAGCTACTTTTCATTTACGCCCGAGCTCGCTCCCTCACCCAAGGTCAGCCCGCGCATACACAAGATGATCAGCGAGGCCGTACACCTCGAGTACATCGTCACTCCCAGCGAGGCCGACGCGCTGATACTAGAAAACTCCTTCATCAAGCAGCTAAGGCCCAAATACAACATCTTGCTACGCGACGACAAGACCTACCCATACATTTACGTAAATTTGGACGAGGATTTCCCGCGCTTTGAGATAACGCGCAAGATCGTCCGAGGTAAAAACGTCAAGTATTTCGGGCCCTATTTTCGCGGCGCACGCGAGCTTTTAGATGCGCTTAGGCTGAGCTTTAAACTCGTGCAAAGCAAAAGCGCGCTCAAGGCCACGGGTGCGTATCTGCCCTATCAGATCGGCTACTCGGAAGCCCCTCTCATCAGCAAAATTTCGCCCGCAGACTACGCCAAGGTCGTAGAGGGCGCGATCGCGGCGCTAAACAATCCGCTTTCTATGCTGCCAAAGCTAGTAAATTTGATGAACAAATACGCCCAAAACGAAAACTACGAGCAAGCCGCCCTCGTGCGCGATAAGATCAACGCGATCAAGGATCTAGACGTCAAAATCGAGGTCGATCTAGCCAAGCTTGAGGACTTTGAGGTTTTTGCCGTGGGCGCGGAGCAAAATTTGCTTTGCGCGGTGCGTTTTAGCGTGCACGGCGGCAAAATCAGCGGCGTGTATCAAAACATCACAAACGCCAAAATGACCTCGCAAGGCGATCTAAACGACGCGTACAAACAAATCGTTTTAGAGAGCTTCCCTGCGGGCGCGCCAGTAGTGAGCGCGAAAATTTACGCGCTCGAAGCCTTTGAGGACGCAAGCCTCGTAGAGGAGATTTTAACCGCTCGCCACGGCCGTAAATTTAGCATCTCGGTGCCTAAAATCGGCGAGAAAAAGCGCATCTGCGAGATGGCGCTAACAAACGCGCAAGTCTTTATCCAAAAGTACCTAAAAACCCACGACGACTCGTTTTTAGACGAGTTAAAGGAGTATTTCGGCCTCGCATGCGCGCCGTACGCCATCGAGACCTTCGACAACTCGCATATGTTCGGCGCGGCCGCGGTCGGCGCGATGGTGCGCTTTGAGCACGGAAGCTTCGCCAAAGAGCACTACCGCCACATGCACCTCTCCCACGCAAACGACTACGATCAGATGCGCCAGATGCTTACAGAGCGCGCTTTGCGGTTTGACAAGCTTAGTCCGCCCGATCTGTGGCTCATCGACGGCGGCCAGACGCTACTAGACCTCGCCTCTGACATCATCGCTAGCAGTGGCGCAAACGTCGATATACTCGCTATCTCAAAAGAAAAAATAGACGCCAAAGCCCACCGCGCAAAAGGCGGCGCGAGGGATAAAATTTACGCTCCGGGCGGCGTATTTACGCTACCGACGAACGACAGACGACTACAGTTTTTCCAGCGACTTCGCGACGAGGCGCACCGATTTGCCATCACCTTTCATCAAAAAACCAAACGCAAGGAGGATCTGGGCGCTAGCAAGCTAGCAGACGCGGGCGTATCGGCGGGTAGCATCGCAAAGCTGGTCAAATTTTACGGCAGCTTTGAAGCGATAATGACCGCAACGAGCGAGGAAATCGAAAAGGTCACGAATAGGAGTGTAGCGGCTAAAATCGAGCAGCTAAAAGAGAGTGAAATTTGATGAAATTTGGGGCTTATTTTGTAAAATCCGCCCTGAAATTTGAGCTAAATTTGACGTATTTGTTTTCGTTAAATTTGAAAGCGCAAATTTAACTCCCCGCTTTTGGGTAAATTTGGCAACAGTTATTTGCAAAGGCACATCAAATTTGGCGTAAAAAGCGATCAAAGTTACGCGAGCGATTACGTAGCGCAAATTTAAATTCCGCGCCGCCGCCAAGGTCTGCTTCGGTAAATTTAACGTTTCGCAGCTTTTTCTATCGCTTCGGCGGCTTCGCAGCCATCTTTCCAGCCGTATGCGCACGCCTTTTGCAGATAGTTTTTTGCGCTAGTTACGTCTTTTTCGCCAAGCATTGCGTTGTAGTAGAGTACGCCGAGATTAAAGCAAGACATCCCGTCCTTTGCCTCGCAGGATTTGCGCCAGATTTCTCCCGCTTTTTGCGCATCTTTTTTGACGCCGAGCCCCTGTTCGTAAAGCGAGCCTAAATTTGCGCAACCCAGCAAATAACCGCTATCGCAGGCTTTTTTATAGAGCTCGGCGGCCTTTGGCGCATCAGCCTTGGCACCCTCTCCTTTGCGGTAGGCGACGCCCAAATTTACGCAAGCGCGCACATACTCCGCGTCGCACGCCTTTTTAAACAGTGCGAATGCCTTTTCGTAGTTTTTGTCCAGATTGCATTCCTCAAGCTTGATGCCGATGTAGGCAAGGCCTAAGTTGTCGCAGCTCTCAAAATCGCCCGCGTCGCAATCTTTTTGCAGTCCGCTCGTATCGCACCCCGCCGAATTTAAAGAAACCGCCGCAACAATAGCTAAAAATATAAATTTATTCATCTTGTATTTTCAATGCCGAATTTAATGCGCCGTTTTGCAACAAACGCAAATTTGAGCCCGAATGGCTCGGCAAATTTAACGAAAAATCGGGCTTGCTAAAAGGCAAATTTGACCTGAATTTACGCCTTTTTGCCCTTTTTCTTGCCTTTGTCGCCAGACTCTTCGCCCTTAAACCACCCTTTTATCTTGTCCAAGATTCCTTCATCTTCTTCCTCGTCGTAGCTCGCCTTGCCGGCTTTGATGCCAAAGCTTTCTTGCAACTGATTTAGTAGAGAGATCTGCTCGTCCGTTAGCTCTTTTGGCGTTTTTACGGAGATTTGCGCCACGAGCCTGCCGTATCTTTTGCTATTTACGTTTTTTACGCCAAGGCCGTCAAATACGAACTGCTGCTTGTCTTTTGCGCCGACTGGCAGTTTCAGCTCGGTCGTGCCTTTTAGCGTCGGGATCGTGATCGTCTCGCCCAAAACTGCCTGCGTGAAAAATACCGGAATCTCGATATAAACATCACTTTCGTGACGCACGAAATGCTCGTCGGCCTCAACCTCGATATGCACGTACAGATCACCCCTGGCACCTGTTGATGATACGTTGCCCTTTTCGCTCACGCGCATGCGCATGCCGTCGTCGATGCCCTCGGGGATATTTACTTTGACGCTTTGGCGCTCTTCTTTGTAGCCGCTACCGCCGCAATCAGAGCATCTATCCTTGACCGTTTCGCCCGTGCCGTTACAGTACGGACACTCCTGCACAAAGCTCATAAAGCCCCGTTGCTGCGATATCCGGCCCCTGCCCTCGCAGTGCGGACATACGTGCGTTTTGCCGTCTTTCGAGCCGCTGCCTTTGCAGGTTTGGCAAGGCTTTTTGATCGTAAATTCTATCTCTTTTTCGGCGCCGAACACCGCTTCGTTAAATTTGATCCTAAGAGCTATCTCTAGATCGAGCGGATACTTGTCGCTGCTTCTTTTGCGGCTGCTTGCGCCAGGGCCAAATCCGCCGCCAAAAAACGAGTTAAAGATATCGCCCAAATCAAAATCCGCGCTAAATCCGCTTGAGCTAAAGCCGCCTCTACCCTCAAGCCCAGCCTTGCCGTATCTATCATATATCGCGCGCTTTTCCTCATCGCCTAGCACCTGGTAGGCTTCGTTTACCTTTTTAAAATTTTCTTCCGCCTCTTTGTCGCCTTGATTGCGGTCCGGGTGGTACTTTAGCGCTAGTTTTCTAAATGCTTTTTTTATGGTTTCAGAGTCGCTATTTTTGCTGATTTCTAAAATTTCGTAGTAGTCTATTTCCACAAAATCTCCTAAATTTTTTAAATTTAAAGGGCGATTTTATCTTATTA
>JBHRQF010000162.1:0-3947 GCA_042645325.1 Campylobacter sp.
GCACAATTTGTAGAATTTTTTGCAGCGTTTGCTATTGAATTTGAAGCGGCGGAATTTTCTGAGTTATTTTTGCCATTATAGCTCGTGAGTTTTTGCGCGTAATTGTGCGAGCTGAGATTTTCGTCGCCTTCCCGGTTTTGTGCGCTACCCATAGAATTTTGCATGACGTAATCGTCTGCGCTAGAGCTTGCGTTTTTGATAGAATTTTGCGCCATAGAATTCGCGCTATTTGTAGAATTTTGTGAAGACGCGGGATTTTGTGAAGCAAGCGCGGGCGAGACGAGAGTCAAATTTTGAGAAATTTTTACCGCGACGGCGCTTGGTAGCGAAATCCTCTTTCTTTGCAAAGCGTTTAAAATGATCTCTTGATTGTTTAAATTCGGCGCTTCTATGATCGCCGTGCGGTAGCCTTGCTCGCTTAGAATTTCGGCGAAATTTGCTGCAATCACGCTCTTGCCAACCCCGCCCTTGGCGCTTAAAAAATTTACAATTTTAGTTTGCATATCAGTCCTCTTTTAAATTTCATCTCTCCAAGTGGCAAAATCACGCTTATGCGCTCGCAAACACCCGGGTGCGGCAGCACGAGCCGCTCGCAGGCACGCACCTTCGCGCTTGCATATAAAATATCCACGTCCAGCGTGCGCGGCGCGTTTTTGAAGCTTCTTTTGCGCACAAATCGCAGCTCCGCGCGCTGCATGATTTTGAGTAATGTAAGCGGCGGCAGAGAGCTTTGCACGAGCATTACGGCGTTTAAAAAATCGGGCTGATCTAAAAAACCAAACGGCTTGTTTTTTAAGATCAAGGAATTTTGCGCTACGAAAAAGCGCGCGTCGCTTTGTAAAGTGCGATAAAATCGTTCGAAGCGTCGCCTGACATCTCCTAAATTACCGCCGAGTCCAAGCAGGTATAAATTTTTAAAATTTCCGCGCTCGCGGCGTCTCATCGGAAAAACAGCGCTTTTTGTGACACACAGCGCGTCCGAGCACTCGTAAAATCCGTTTTTCTTAAGTTGCACGTTCATTGGACATACTCGCTTAAAATTTCAGCCCCGTTTTCGCGTACGACCACGACGTCCTCGATGCGCACGCCAAATTCGCCGGGCAAGTAAATCCCAGGCTCCACGCTAAAGACCATCCCCTCTTTTAGCACGACCTCTCCGCGCTTTGAGATAAAGGGAAGCTCGTGGATATCGACTCCGACGCCGTGTCCAGTGCTGTGGAAAAACGCTTCGCCGTAACCCTGAGCGGCGATAAAATCCCTAGCCGCCGCGTCGATCTCGCGCGCCTTTTTGCCGGGCATAACCGCAGCGATCGCCAGAGCTTGCGCCTCTTTTACTATCTCGTAAATTTCTTGGCGTTTGGCGTTTTTAAAATTTTGCTCTTTGCCGAAGTTAAAATTTTCGTCAAAGCACGCCGTACGCGTCCTATCAGAGCAGTAGCGGTTAAATTTAACCCCCGCATCCAGCAGGAGCAAATCGCCCTGCCGTAGCCGCTTTTTGCTCGGCAGAGCGTGCGCTTTAGCGGCGTTTTCATTGATTGCGACGATAGGCGAAAAGCTAAGCGCTAGCTCGCCTTTTTTCTTAAAGATGAGCTCGGCGTTAAAAAACAGCTCCTCTTCGCTCATCCCTTCGCCGCTAGAGCGCACAAACGCGGCAAATTCGTCAAATCTTTCCGCGCCCAGCTGCGCCGCGCGTTTTAAAATTTTTATCTCATCCTCTGATTTTACTATGCGCGAAATTTGCGAAAAATTCGCCCGTGCCTTAAATCTTATCCCAAGCCCCTTGTTCAGCGCTTCCCACTCGCCCGCGCTAAAATCGTACGGGTTGTAGCCAAGCTCACGAGCGCCCGCCTTTCGTAAAAACAGCCGCGCGTCTTTTATCAAATTTCGCTCGACCTCGATCACTTCGGTATCACGGCAAAGCTCGCGCGCCTCGATGCTATAACGCGCGTCGGTGAGGAAAAATTTGCGCCCCGCAAGGCTCAAAAATATCGCGTTGTCGCAGCTGTATCCGCACTCGTGGTAAACGGCGTTTTCGTCCTTTAGGATAAAATTTTTCAACTTCGCCCTATCTTACTCCGCTTTTTCTCTAGCGGCTTTTAGCGCTTTTATCTGCTCGAAAATTTGCAGCATTGCGATCATGGCTAGATGGTAGCCCACAGGCCCAAAGCCCACGATCTGTCCCGCGGTTACGGGCGCTATGAGGCTTTTTTGGCGGAATTCTTCGCGGCGGTGGATGTTGCTGATATGCACCTCGATGACCGGAAGTCCGACGGCTGCGATAGCGTCGCGGATAGCGATAGATGTGTGCGTGTAGGCGGCGGGGTTTATGATGATGCCGTCAAATTCGCCGAAGCACTCTTGGATCTTATCCACTAGCTCGCCCTCGAAATTGCTCTGAAAAAACTCGATCTCGATGCCGTTTTGCTCGGCAAAAAGCTTCATCTGTCCGTGGATATCCTCCATCTTCATCGAGCCGTAGATGTCGGTCTCGCGCGTGCCCAGCATGTTGATATTCGGGCCCTGGATGACCATTAGTTTAGATTTTGTTTCCATTTTTAGCCTTTTAAAAGATTTAAATTTAGCCTTGATTATACATTTTTTAAGCTAAATTTTCGCTACAATCACGAAAAATAGGAGCTTAAAAAATGATCATCGTTAAACCGAAATTTACAATGCTATGCGACGAAAATTTTACCGTTTTAGAGGACGCGGCGGTCGCCTTTGATGAGCGTATCCAGGCTGTTGGCGAGGCTGAGCAGCTGCGCAAAAGATACGAAAGCGCGCGGTTTTTCGAGTATCCGGATGCCGTTTTGGCGCCGGCTTTTATCAACCCGCACGTACATCTGGAGTTTAGCGCGAACAAAACCAGCCTCGTTTACGGCGATTTTTTAGAGTGGCTAAGCTCCGTTATAGCCTCTCGCGGCGCGCTCTCGCAGGCAGCAAACGAGGACGTCATCGCCTCTGCGATAAAAACCATGCAGCGTAGCGGCGTGGCGAGCTTTGGAGCGGTTTCTAGCTTTGGCGGAGATCTAGACGCGTGCGCAAACTGCGGCGGCAGGGTCGTGTTTTTTAACGAAATTTTAGGTACGAATGAAGCTGCGTTAGAGCAAAATTTGGCAAATTTCACCGCCCGCTTTGAAGCGTCGCAAAAGCGCGAAAGCCCGCTTTTTACGCCTGCGGTTTCAGTGCACTCGCCCTACTCTACGCACCCTGATTTGGCCGCTGCGGCACTAAATTTAGCCCGCGAGCTGGAGCTGGTCGTCTCGACGCATTTTATGGAGAGCGAGCATGAAAAAAGCTGGCTAGAGCAAGGTGCTGGCGGCTTTAAAGAGTGGCTGGGCAAATTTAACCCCGCCACACGTCCGCTTTATACGCCAAGCTCGTTTGTAGCGATGTTTGCAGGCATTCGCACGCTCTTTACGCACTGCGTTTGGACGGATGATTTTTCTGGCTTTGACCGCGAGCTTCACAGCCTCACGCACTGCGCGGTCTCAAACAGGCTGCTTGGCAAACGCACGCTAAATTTACGCGCCGCACTGGACGTCGGAGTGAGTATAAACATCGGTACGGACGGGCTTAGCTCAAATATAAGCCTAAATTTCCTTGACGAGCTGCGGGCGAATTTACTCATTCACGCCGATTTTGATCCGCTTGAGCTTGCTAAAATTTTGCTTCTAGCCTCGACGAAAAATGCCGCAAGCGCGCTAAATTTAGACGCAGGCGAGATAAAAGAGGGCAAGCTGGCCGACCTCGCACTCTACGGCGGTTTTGCGCAGGCGGACGCGGCGCAGCTACCGCTCATGCTGATCTTGCACGCCAGAGGCTGCGAGCGGCTATTTGTAGGCGGCGCGGAGGTAAATTTAAACGATTGAGCAAAATTTGCGGTTTAGACTTTAGCGCGGCAAATTCTAAATTTAAGCTCAAATTTTAGGCCGTTTTCTCAAATC
>JBHRQF010000163.1:0-3923 GCA_042645325.1 Campylobacter sp.
CCTTTATACTTCATTAGAAATTTCGCCGAAGCTCGGTTACATACTATATGTATGCGCCCTCGCTCGACTCATTTCCGCCTTGTCTCCTCGTAGCGAAGTCTCGTTACGAGCGCTTGCGCGAAGTAAAAAGAAAAAATACTTCACCCTAAATTTTACGGTCAGATTTTATCAAATTTAGTTTAAACTCGCGACGCCTATAAATGCCAAATTTGACTCCAAGCCCGCGACGCTTTGCTCGAAGAGCAAAGCCACGTCGCCACATCTCACGTGCAGTGGGGCTGGAGAGGGCTTGGGAGAGGAAGGGGCGACGCTTCGTAAGTAGAACCCCCTTCCTCTCCCATAAAAAGAGAAAAGCGGATACTAAAGAGAGCTCTTTTGCGTCGCTACGCTTGTCTTGTGCTTACACTCTCTTTGAGAGCTGCAGAGTAGACCGTAATTCAAGCCCCTTCCCCTTAACAAAAAAGCTTAGCGCGTAATGCCAAATTTAACCAAATCAAATTTAGCATTTTGCGGTGCTGGTCTCGTCACGCCGAAACCGCACTCAAATTTAGCCGTCAAATTTACAGTAAAATCAGCGACGCAACCCAAACCGTCGCCATACCCACGATACCCATTATAAAGGTAAGCATCGTCTGGGTCTTGTAGCCCTGCTCCGGCGACATCTTGCTAAAGTTCGTAACGACCCAGAAGTAGCTATCGTTAGCGTGTGAAACAGTCATCGCGCCCGCGGCGATCGCCATCACCGTTAGCACCGCGCCCATCTCGCTCGTGAGCCCCAGCGCGCTCATCATCGAGCCGCTATCAGTGAAAAGCCCCATGATAGAGGCCGTCGTCGTAAGCGCCACGGTCGAGCTGCCCTGAGCGGTCTTGATGATAGCAGAGATGACAAACGGGAAAAATATGCCCACGGTGCCGATGAGATGGGCGTTTGCCTTCATAAACTCGACAAATCCGGCCTTAGCGATGACGTTACCTAGCACGCCGCCCGCAGCCGTGATGAAAAGGATCGGTCCGACGATCTTTAGCGTTTCGTTAGTCATGAGGTTAAATTCGCCAAGCTTGCCCGTTTTAGCCAGCAAGATAACGGCAAATAGCACGCCAACGCCGAGCGCGATGATCGGATTGCCCAAAAATAAAACGAAATTCGCAAATGAGCCTTTTAGCTTTAGTATCGAGACGACCGAACCAAGAGCCATCAGCAAAATCGGCATAAAAATCGGCGCCAAGCTCAAAAACGCGCAAGGCAGTTTGCCGTGCTCTTTGATGATCTCGTCGTAGCTCTTGCCCACGTCGGCAAGATCTTCCTTTAGGCTCACTTTTGCGCCGATAGTCTTAGCAAAAATATAGCCAGCGATGAGAACCGGTATCGAAACTACCGCACCCACGGCGATGACTAGCAGCAGATTGTGTCCCACGCCCACGGCTCCGGCGGCTGCTATGGGGCCCGGAGTCGGCGGTATAAACACGTGCGAGGTGTATAGGCCGCACGAAAGCGCGACGGCCATAGCTACGGGGTTGGCGCCGATTTTTTCCTTTATCGCGCGGCGGATCGGATCTAGTACCACAAAGCCGCTATCGCAAAAGACCGGGATACCCACGATCCAGCCCATGATGAGCATGGCTAGCTCAGGGCGCTTGTCGCCTACGCAGCGCACGACCATGTCGGCCAGCTTTAGCGCCGCGCCCGTCTTTTCCAGCGCCATGCCGATGAGCGCGCCCAGGATGATGACGATGCCTATGCTTTTAAATATCCCGCTAAATCCCTCTCCGATGATCGCGGGAACCTTGACCAGGTCGATACCCGCGACGACGGCTAGAGCCAGCGAGACGAGCATGATCGCTATAAAGGGATGAACCCCGAACCTAGAAATCAGCACGATCATAACGGCGACCGCGATGACGAAGCAGACGATGAGAGCAATACCGCTCATAACAGCTCCTTTCGGATAAAATTTTTGCCTAACGCAATATTACCGAAATTTGTTTTTAAAATATCTAAATTAGATTTGAAATTTTAGTTTCATTTTATAAAACGAGTGAATTTGACGGCCGATTACTTTTGCGGTAAATGTGCGAGCAGCTTTGGTGCGGTTAAATTTTGTTTTGAATTTAGGTTCGAATTTGGAGCAAATTTATCACAAAAAATAACTTGTGAGGTTAAATTTGCGATATTATAATTCGTAAAACAAGCGTCAAATTTGACTACTAGCGCTTGCCGAAGCTCAAATTTAACTCCACCTTAAGCCTTACGACATTATTATTTTATCGATGATTTGCAAAAGATGCGAAGCGGTCAAATTTAAAGCGATTGCGGGCTTTATTGACCCGCATATTTTAGGCACGAGGCAAAACGTACCGTCTCCGTTTTGCCGACAACTAAAAAGGATACGCTATGGGTATGATAATCTTACTTTTTTACGTTATTCCTTATATGGCAGTTAGCGCCATAGTGATGGTCATCACCGTAAAATACGCTAAGAAAATTTGGATCAGAGGCATAGTAGCGGCCGCGCTATTTCTAATCCCTGCTTACGACATCATCATCACAAACATTCTTGGGGCGTATTACTGCGGTACCGCTCCTAAGGCTTTTATAAAGGAGACGGTAGAGTATCCGCAGAGTATTTATTTTGAAAGACAAGAAATTTACGGCCACGGAGAAACAACGCATGAATTTATGATAGGTCAATATTTAAACGGCGTCAGTTTAAAAACTTTAGCATTAAATTTGCCCGATGGAAACGTTGCCATATATCATTACGAAAAAAATCAAGACGAATACGACAAAATAGTGCAAGAGGTCAAGCAAGAACTAGGAGAAAAGTCGTCGCACTATAAAGATATCAAAGCCAGAATCGTCAAGATGATAGAGTCAAATAAAATCATAACTACGAAAGATAAAATGCCTAAAATAAACTATACTGCAAAATTTGACGAGATTAAGCTAGATAAATTTAGCTCAAATTTTCTCATCGCTACCGAATTTAAGCTAATAAACAATAAAACATCCGAAGTAATCGCATACAAAAGGGAGTATCATAACTATTACTACAATATGTTTCCGAACTTATCGACGGGAGGCAAAATAAATTGGAAATCGTTTTGTGATTGCGAAAAGTTGGATAAAGAAGTAGGCGTTATATTTTTGGATGAATATTTATGAATATCGGCTACCCAAACAAAGCGACTAAATTTAACATCCGACTCTCTACGCAAAATTTATTTGGTAAAGCCGAGTCGATAAATTTAATTGACAAATTTAGCAAACAGTCCGTACTTATCCGCCAAAAGATAAAGTCCTAAAAACAGCGCGCCGTATAAAATAGTTTTAAATATTTTTAGCAAGTCGTGCAAATTTGATCCTTTTGCTTCGTTAAATTTACGAAATCTTAGCCAAAGGGCAGTTAAATTTGAGTGAATTTGAAGGCAATAAATTTGAAAAATGTAGGGAAATTTAAATCAAGGCAAATTCGGCTAAACTAAAAGCCGAATTTAAACAATTGGCGCAGGCTAAATTTAACCCTCGCCGCGAGAAATTATCGGTACAAATTTACGCGCCCAAAGCCTGCGCGCAAAAGCTAAATTTATCTAGTTAGCTTTAGCAGATATCCGTCCTGCGTCTTTTCTACCGAGTGCTTGTAGCTGCCGTCCAGATCGAAAACTACGCGGTAAAAGCTGCCGTGCGAGCCAAAAAGCACCGTTTTAAACGCGCCGCAGTCTAGCTCGTATTTTTTCGTATAGGAGTCCACGCTCGATGCAAAATCGATCACGACGCGCTTGCCGCCGCTAATGGAATAATCTTTGAGCTTGGCGTCCTTGGTCGCGATTTTGACCCGATCTTTACCGATCTCAAAGATTGTTTTTTTGTATTTGATCTCTTTTAGCGCAGATTTGGCTTCCGGCTCAAGAGGCTTGATTACTAC
>JBHRQF010000164.1:0-3916 GCA_042645325.1 Campylobacter sp.
TACATATAGTATGTAACCGAGCTTCGGCGAAATTTCTAATGAAGTATAAAGGAAAAAGACAAGCTGCTAACAAAAAAAGGAAAACAGATGAAAATACTAATAGCAATCGACTCTTTCAAAGGCTCCCTCAGCTCCCTCGAGGCCGGCAACGCCGTAAAAGAGGGCATCAAGGCCTTAGGGAGAGAAGTGGACGAAGTGGTGGTAAAGCCCATCGCAGACGGCGGCGAGGGTAGCGTGGTGGCGCTAGCGGATGCGCTAAACGGTGAGTTTATCGACGTCATCGTGCAAAATCCTCTCGGCGAAAAGATCCCCGCCAGATACGCGCTAGCAGGTGAGCTGGGCATCCTCGAGATGGCGTCTTCCAGCGGACTCATGCTAGTGGAAAAAGAGCGCCGAAACCCGATGAAAACGAGCACCTACGGCTTTGGGCAGATGATTTTGCATGCTATTAGCAAGGGCGCGCGTAAATTTATCGTCGGTATCGGCGGCAGCGCTACGAACGACGCGGGCACGGGTATGCTAAGCGCGCTTGGATACGAGTTTTTTGACGAAAACGGCGAGCTGCTCGAGGGTAAAGGCGAAAACCTCATAAAAATCACAAAAATCTCAAACAAAAACGTGGCACCCGAGCTGCAAGAGTGCGAGTTTCTAGTGGCTTGCGATGTGGATAATCCTCTGTTTGGCAAAAACGGCGCGGCGTACGTCTACGGCCCGCAAAAAGGTGCGGACGAGCAGATGGTAAAGGACCTGGATGCAGGGCTAATTAGCTTTGCGAGCGCGACGAGCGAGCACTTTTCGAGCGAATTTTGGAACTTTAAGGGTGCGGGTGCGGCAGGCGGCCTGGGGTACGGGTTTGTTAGCTACCTAAACGCCAAACTAAAGCCTGGCATCGACATCATCATGGAGGAAATCCGCCTCGAAGAGGACGTGAAAAACGCCGATCTAATCATCACCGGCGAGGGGCGACTGGACTTTCAAAGCTCGATGGGCAAGACACCGACCGGAGTGGCCAAGATCGCCAAAAAATACGGCAAGCCGATCATCGCGCTAGCAGGCAGCGTGGCGCCGTGTGCCGGCGGCTGTAACGAAAACGGCATCGACGCGTTTTTTAGCGTATTAAACGAGCCTGTAAGCCTAGAGGAAGCGATGGATAAGCAAACCGCGATGCGCAATCTAAAAATGACCGCTGAGCAGGCATTGAGGCTATATTTGCTAGGGCGTAAGGGATAAATTTACGATTTCTGCGGCGGCTCGGCGGGCGCATTTGTCGATTCGTCGGCTTAGCTCACTTTTGCTTAGCCGCTCGGTGATCGGGTATTTTACGAGCCCGAGCGGATGTTTTTTGTTGTAAATTCGTCTTTTGACGCGGTTATTTCGCGGGTTTTTTTAAATTTGACATCGCGCTTTGATGCGTCAAATTTTAGTTCGAGTTTTTGCCGTTCAGGTTTTTGTGCCGCACGGTTTATCAAATTTACGAAAACTTAAAATTTAAAATTTAACCAAAGCCCGAAAAACGGGCTTTAACCAGACTTATTTTTCCTTTGCTTCGATCTCGATCTCTAGCTCGACTTTGTCCGATAGCGTGATCTCGGAGGTATCTAGCCCGATCTCAAAGAGCTTGCGTTTCGTCTCGCCCTCTAGGCTAAAGCCGATTTTTTCCTTGCTGTTTTTATCCGCAGTAAAGCCGCCAAGCTCGAATTTTAGCACCACGGGCTTAGTGACGCCGTGCATCGTGAGCGTGCCCACGACCTTGCCTTCCGTGTCGCTTTCTTTCTCAAATTTGACCATTTTGTAGGTGATTTTGTCAAATTTTGCCGCGTTGAAAAAATCCACGCTTCGTAGGTGTTCGTCGCGCTTGTCGTTTTGCGTATTTACCGAGGCGGTCTCGATGGTGGCCTCGAGCGCTTTGAGCTCTTTTGTATCCTTGTCGTAGTCGATCACGGCGTCAAATTTGCCGAAATTTCCACTGACTTTTGATATGCTTAGGTGTTTGATCTTAAAGCCGACGCTGCTGTGCGCCGGGTCGATCTCGTATACCGCGGCGTTTGCGAAGCTCGCTGCGAGCGCTGCAGCTAGCGAAAATTTGATGAGTTTTTTCATTTTTTTCTCCTTGTGATTTTAGTTTGAAAGTGTATTTTAAAAAAGTAAATATATAACTTTTTCGCAACATTTTGAGAAAAATTTGAATTACTTGACTTGCCGCCTCAAGATCGTGCGATAAAAAATCAGGCTAAATTTAGCCCAAAATTTCCCCGACGAAAAACAGCGCCGACATCGCAAACGTGCAGAGCGCGACTACCTTTAGCTGTCCGTCAAAGTCGCGACACTCCCGTACTTTTAAGACGAAAAATAGGTGCCAAATAAGTGGTGCAAAGCTAATTACGTAGAGCAGTCTCACGCCCGTGTCGCCGCGCAAAAGCGAGTAGCAAAGTATTAATCCCGCACCGCCAGCGATCAGCGCATAGTGATAGAGCTTGGCCGCACGCAGCCCGATACGAACGGGGACCGTGCGCTTGCCCTTGAGCGCATCGTTTTGGATGTCGCGCATGTTGTTTAGATTTAGCACGGCGGTGCTTAGTAACCCGCACGCGCACGCAGGTAGCAACAGCGCCGCATCAAGTGAGTGCGCATATAAAAAGTACGAGCCTAGCACGCTTAGTAGTCCAAAAAACAAAAACACGAAAACGTCGCCAAGCCCCAGGTATCCGTATGCGCTGGCGCCCACGGTGTAGCGGATCGCAGCGTATATCGACGCGCCGCCCAGCGCCAAAAATAGCAGCACGAGGTAAAACCGCTCGCCAAACGCCAAAACGCTCAGCGCGAGGCTAGAAAATGCCGCAAGCAGCGCCGTAGCGACGATGACGCGTTTCATCTCGGCCGCGCTCATCTGTCCCGTTTGGATCGCGCGACGCGGCCCTAGTCTGCCATCGTCGTCGGTGCCTTTCACCGCATCGCCGTAGTCGTTGGCGTAGTCGCTTAGCACCTGAAACAGCAGCGTCGTAAGCAGCGCCAGCGCGAAAATATCCGCTCTAAACGCGCCCGCACCGTATGCCGCGCCGCTACCGAGCAGTACGCCCGAGACGCTAAGAGGTAGCGATCTAAGGCGAGCTGATGCGTAAAGAGCCTTTGCGGTTATCATTTTTTGCCTTTTGTTGATTTTTGGAGCCGAATTTACGGCAAATTTGAGCTCAAATTTAGCACCCGAATGCAAAAAATAATATAAATTTGAGCTGGCTTGGAGGTAGAATTTATAAATTTGACGATAGTTTGGCGATTTTGCCGAAACGGCTTAAATTATAAAACTAATAATTACTTTAAGTTTTTTGGGATAAAATTAAATTCGTAAATATTACCGACAAGGAGAAAAGATGGAATTTTTACAGCTTTTATTAGTTTTGGTGGCCGTGATAATCATCATAGCTAAACCGCAAAAAGAAAAGATCGCATTCGGTTTAGTCGTGGTCGCATGGCTGTTTATGGCGTATTTATACGTAGGGCACAAGTCGGGCAATCTGCTCACGGCAATCAATCTATAAGGAGCGTGGCATGAACGAAATCAAAAAAGCAAAATTTTTCTATGCGCTCATGTGCCTGGCTGGATTTTTGATTATACTTTTGCCGGTAGGTATAGCAAACCTGATTTTCGGTTATGTGTTAAAAGACAGCCCGTGCACGTTGTGTTGGGGGCAGCGCGAGGCTATGATTTTTATCGGCGTGATGGCTCTTTTTATCGTCAGATACGGACTAAAGGCTAAATACTTAGCTATGCTGCTAGTGATGACGGGATTTGGACTATGGCAGTCTTTTGCGCACTTCGGTATCCACGCACACAGAGATCTCGATCAGGGCTTTGGGCTCGCGGTTTTCGGTATCCATACGTATTTTTGGGCCGAGGTAGTGTTTTGGGCGGTGGTAG
>JBHRQF010000165.1:0-3916 GCA_042645325.1 Campylobacter sp.
TAAACCAGCGACGAGGGCTCATAATCCCACCGCCAAGCGGAGTTTTTATCCGCGCTTTGCCAGGAGCATTTTTGCTTCGGATCAAAATTTTGAAGGAATTTAACGAGCAAATTTTCATCCGTCTTGCCGTCCGGTTCGCCTTGAGACAGGCTCAAATTTTCGCCCTCGCTAACTAGCAAACAAACCATGCATGAGGGTGCAAACTCATCAAAATACTCCTGCGAAATGCTCTCATGATAGGCTAAAACCAGGGCGTTTTTGGCTCCGCTTTTTAGCATCAGATGCGCCTGCACTAAAGCGTACTCTAGCGGCGCATATGCAGAAACGGCCGAGATTTCGCTACTATTTTTAAAATTTATCGCCAGAAGCGATGAAAGGGCATTGTGCACCGAGAGCGAAAACGAGGTAGGCGATATGAGTTCGCCGCGAGCTAGCGTGTTTTGCAGCTCAAAACAGCGATTTATCTCGCCCTCATAAGAGCTAAAAACGATAGGCATATCAAGCGGCGCGATGTTTTTGGTTAGATCAAAGGCGCATTTTGCCGCGCGACTAAGCCTGCGGCGCTCAAGCGGGGGCACGTGCGAGACGTCAAGCTCCCTCTCGTATGCCGCTAGCTTCGCGTCCTGCGCGCCGTTAAAAACTACCGCGTCAAAAAAATCGAGTTTAAATTTTAGCCCCATTTCTCCTTTTGCCGCCTATTTTGCTATATCGCCTTTTAGCGTTACGCCCGCCATCAAAGCGCCCGCGCCGCACTGAAACTGCGTTTTGGAGTCAAAAGGCTGTTTTTTGTAGTAGCCGGTTAAATTTACCACTTTCGAGCCGCCTTCTTGCACCGCGCGCTCTTGGAAGGTCTTTACCGCCGATAAAAACGCCCACTCGCACGCCTCTTTGTCGCTTTTGTTAAAGGCGTTAGTTTTTTTGTTCGCCATTAGTCCGCTTTTGATGATGCCGCCTTTCGTACCAGAACCAAAGCTTAGCTTGATGTTTGGATTTAGCACCTCTTTAGCCTTTAGCGAGTTTAACGCCTCCTCGATCGAAAAGTGCTGCACGTCGTCGCGCGCGCTCAAATTTAAAGCCAAGGCGCAAACGCCTGCTAAAACTAATGATTTTTTCATTTTTTCTCCTTTATTTTGCCGTATTAGCGCGTAATATTACCGTAATTTTCGTTAGTATAAACATAAAGCTCGGTTTTAGCCCAAATTTTACCCCGCAAAAGCAAACGACGCTCGCGGTCTTGCTTTGCTCTATCTTTAAAAGGCGTTTGCCTAGCAAAGCGCCGCTTTATGCTTTGATTTTTTCGTCGATGTTTAGACCCGCTTTGCCGCTTGGTTTTAAATTCTTTTAAATATCAGCGAGGTATTTACTCCGCCGAAAGCAAAGTTGTTACTCATAACAAAGTCCGTATCTATCGCCGTTTGCTCGCTCAGGTAAAAAAGCCGCGCGCACTCCGGATCGACGCTGGTTAAATTTATCGTCGGGAAAAATCTCTTCTCCCGCATCATCATCACGCTAAATATCGCCTCCAAGCCGCCGCAAGCTCCTAGCGTATGGCCGAGATAGCTTTTTAGCGAGCTGATAGCGATTTTATCTCCGAAAAGCTCGTTTGTAGCGATACTTTCGGCGATGTCGCCCTGCTTAGTAGCCGTTGCGTGAGCGTTTACGTAGCCGATCTTTCCCGGCGTTAAATTTGCGTCTTTTAGCGCCAAAGCCATCGCGCCTTTCATCGTCGCGCTTTGCGGGCGAGTGACATGCGAGCCGTCGCAGTTTGAGCCAAAGCCCACGACCTCGGCGTAAATTTTAGCTCCGCGTTTTACGGCGCTCTCTTCGCTTTCAAGCAAAAGTATCCCAGCACCTTCGCCTAGCACTAGCCCGTCGCGCCCCTCGTCAAAGGGAGCTGGTGAAATTTCAGGCGAGCCGTTTTTCACGCTAGTGGCATAAAGCATGTCAAACACGTACGCCTCGCTCGGGCACAGCTCCTCTGCGCCGCCTGCTAGCATCATGTCGATCTTGCCGCTTTTGATACTCTCGTAGGCGTATCCGATCGCATGCGAGCCGCTCGTGCAGGCCGATGACGTCGGGATGATGCGCCCTTTTAGCGAGTAAAAAAGCGCGATATTTGCCGCCGTGGTGTGAGGCATCATCTTGATGTAGGTGTTGGCATTGCACTCGTTTTCGCCGCACTCTAGCAGTTTTGCCATCGCTAGTATCGACTCGGTGCTACCCGTAGACGAGCCGCACGCGACCCCCAGTCTGCCGTCCTGCACGCTAGGATCAAGGCTCGCGGCGTCTAAATTTTCACCATGCATCAGCCCAGCGTCTCTTAGCGCTAGACCCGCCGCCTCGACGCTATACATCGAGACTATGCCTAGGCTTCTTAGCTGCTTGCGGTCCCACGAGCTAGGACACTCGTAGCCCTCTATTGGCGCAGCCAGGCGGGTATTTAGATCCTCATATCTATCCCACTGCCGCATATATCTCACGGCGTTTTGGCCAAGCTCAAATTTAGCCCTTATCTCATCCCAACTCTTGCCAAACGCGCTCACCATGCCCATGCCGGTTATAAAAACTCGCATCAGCAAAGCCCTCCGTTTACGCCGATAACCTGCCTCGTTATGTAGGCTGCGCCCTCGCTTAGCAAAAACTCCACTAAAGGCGCGACCTCGTCTGCTTTGCCCGCTCTTTTAGCGGGGATTGCCTTTAAGATCTCCTCCATCGGCAAACCGCCGTCCGTCATATCAGTCTCGATGAGTCCCGGCGCGATGCAGTTTACGGTAATGTTCCTGGAGGCTAGCTCGGCGGCTAGGGATTTTGCCGCGCCGATGAGACCTGCCTTGCTTGCTGCGTAATTGCTCTGGCCGCGGTTGCCTATGACGCCTGAGACCGAGCTCATGACGACGATACGAGCCGGCTTTTTAGCGCGGATCATAGGCATGAGAGCGGGCTTTAGGACGTTATAAAAGCCGTTTAAATTTGTATCCACGACGCCGAACCAATCCTCGTCCTCGATCGCTACGAATGTATTATCGCGCGTGATGCCGGCGTTTAGCACGACGGCGTAATAAGCGCCGTTAGCCTCTATATCGGCTTCGATCGCCGCCCTTGCCGCTTGGGTATCGGCTACATCAAATTTTAATGCGCTCAAATTTAACTCGTTTTGTAAATTTAATAATTGCTCGCTCGCGCTTTTGCCGTGTAGCACGACCTCGTATCCCGCCGCCGCCAGCCGTCTAGCCACCGCTTCGCCGATGCCGCGACTAGAGCCCGTTATCAGCACTCTTTTACTCATCTAGTATCCTTTTTACGTATTCCTCGTCCGGGCTTAGCACGTTTAGCGTCGCACGCGCTCCAAGCTCTCCGTTTACGTAAAGCTCGCAGTCGTAAACGCCAAAACCGCTTGCGTCTTGTATCGAGCAGGCGGCCTCGATGACGACTTCGTCTCCGATCTTTAAAAACGGCTTAAATATCTCAAATTTTCTACTGCCCAGCAAAAAACCCAGTCCGAATTTCATCCCCTTTAGCTCGCGCATCTTTGAGTCATAGATACCCAGCGACTGAGCCATCATCTCGACGGTTTTGTGCATGGCGAATTTGCCGTTTGAGAGAAATTTATTATCCTCTTTTATAACGCTTTTTGTTTTTATGCACCCATCTTCAAATTTAAGCACCTCGTCGATAAAAATGATCGCCGTGCCGTGCAGGAGATAACCCTCTAGGCTCATTTCGCCCTCCCAAACACGATCGCCGCGTTATCGCCGCCGAATGCAAACGACAGCGACATAGCTGAATTTACAACCGCTCTTTGGCCAAATTTTACCAAATTTACCCCCTCTATCTCATCATCGTAAACGCCGTCATACACGTGCGGCGGTAGCGCGGTTTCGCCCTTAGCGCAAAGCATGGCGCAAAGCGCGCTCTC
>JBHRQF010000166.1:0-3872 GCA_042645325.1 Campylobacter sp.
GAATAAAATATAAAGCGGTATGAAAGCAAAATCAGCGTAGCAAAAACGATAAATTTAATCCAAATTTATACCGCTCCGAGTTAAATTTAACGGTTAAATTTTAAACGCCTCGCCGAGTCAAATTTAACCAGGCGAGGTTTTATCAAATTTAAGCCGCAGATTTTAGCTTGCGGCCTCAAATTTAAGCAAATTTCGGATCGCTAAACGCCGTTAGCTCAGGCGCCTTGCCCGTAAATTTCTCGATATTTACGAGCGCGGTGTGGCTGATGTTACCGTTAGCTAGCTTGCTAGTCGGGATATCGATAGTTAGGACGTTTGGCGAGCCGTTTTTGCAAAGACCCGCGTCAAATCCATCATACCATACGCCCTCAGCGAGCTTAACTACGCCCTCTTTGATATCTTGCGTCACGTATGCGCCCGCTAGCACTTCGCCGCGCGCGTTAAATACCCTAACCAAATCGCCCGTTTTGATACCTTTTTTCGCGGCGTCTTTAGGGTGTATCCAGATCGGCTCGCGGTTTGCGATCGCGTAGTTTTCGCGTAGAGATGTTTGGTTTAGCTGCGAGTGGAGGCGATCGGTCGGATGCGGGCTTAACATGTGTAGCTCGGCAGGTTTATCTTTCATGCCTAGCCACTCGACCGGCTCAAACCACATCGGATGCGCGCCGCAGTCGTCATAACCCATTTTCTCGATGGTTTCGGAGTAAATTTCGATTAGACCGCTTGGCGTTCCTAGCGGATTTAACACCGGATCCTCTCTAAACTCGCCAAATCTCACCCACGTATCGCTCTCAGGCGTCGAGGCAAAAGTTACCGGTTTATTTTCGTTCCAAAACTCCTCAAACGGCTTCATATCCGTTTCAAAATCAGGTATGGCCTTGACCTGCTCGTACGCCGCACCGTAGTACTCTTTGATCCAGTCAAATTCGTCCTTGCCGTTGTCGGTGTAGGCGACGACTAAATTTTTAGCGTACGCCTTGCAAAGATCGGTGAAAATTTGATAGTCGTCGCGAGCTTCGGCGTATTTTTCCACGACTTGCTTCATCGGCACGATGTTCATATTCGAGTAGTCGCCCGTCATAGTTACGTCGTTGCGCTCGTATGCAGTGGTGGTTGGAAATACGATATCGGCCATCTTAGCCGTCGGCGTCCAGTATGCCTCGTTTACGACTACCGTGCGAGGTTTGCGCCACGCTTCTAGCAGGCGGTTGGTTTCTTGATGATGGGCGAAAGGATTGCCGCCGACCCAGTAGATAAAGTCGATATCGGGATACGTGATTTTCTTACCGTTGTGATCGATCACTTTGCCTGGATTTAGCAGGGCGTCCGCGATACGAGCGACCGGGAATGCATAGTTTGTCGCCTTTTGCAGCCAGCTTTGACCCGTACCAGCAACCGCCGCGGCTTTAGCGACGAAGCGGCCGTTTGCGTCAAATTCTCCGCTATCGGTACCGATAAACTCGCCCTCGTCGTTAAATTTACCCACGCTTGCGCTATTTACGCCGCCGATGACCGCGCCTTTGCAAGTCGGAGCGCCGCCGTTTGAGTAGTAGTAGCTAAGGCCAAAACCTCCGCCAGGAAGTCCGATCTGTCCTAGCATCGCCGCCAAAGTCACCATCGCCCAGTGCGGCTGCTCGCCGTGATGCGCGCGCTGCATACCCCAGCCGCTCATTATCATCGTGCGGTTAGCGGCGAAGGTATCGGCAAGCTCTTTTATAAGGCTTGCTTTTAGGCCGCAAATTTTGCTCGCCCACTCTAAATTTTTAGGCGTGCCGTCGGTTTTACCGAGCAGATACGGCAGGAACTTATCAAAGCCGCTCGTATAGGTCTCGATGAAGTTTTTATCGTATTTGCCGCTCTCGTATAGGTAGTGCATCATGCCTAGCATCATCGCGGTGTCGGTGTTTGGCACTGGAGCTATCCACTCGGCCTTATCAAAGTACTGCGCCGTTTCGCTTCTGATTGGGTCGATGATGATCACTTTGATATCTTTTTTGTTTTTAAGCTCTTCAAAGTACTTAAAGCCCTGCTCGTCGGTGCTAGTCCACGCTATGCGTAGCGTTGCCATAGGGTTTGCGCCCCAGATGACGACTACTTTTGAATTTTCTAGTACTACAGGCCAGCTGGTTTGCTGCTCGTAGACCTCGATGCTACCCACGACGTGAGGCATGATGATCTGGCTAGCGCCCGTAGAATAATCGCCAAGAGACCCAACAAATCCGCCGCTAAGGTTCATAAATCTATGAAGTAAAATTCTCGAGTTATGCACGTTACCGCTTGATTTCCAGCCGTAGCTGCCCGCAAATACGCCCTCTAGCCCCTTTTGTTTTCTCGTCTTTTTTAGCTCTCTAGCTACTAGTTTTATCGCGTCCTCATATCGTACTCGTACCCAGCCGTCTTTACCCCTTAGCTCAGGTTTTGGCGAGTCCGGATTTTCTAGGTAGCTTTTGCGTACCATAGGGTATTTTATGCGTGATTTATAGACCATATCGGCGGTGTAGTGCTGCAACGGATTATACACTTCGCTAGTTTTTTGAAACGGCTCTGATTTTACGATCTTGCCGTCTTTGACGCTAACTTTTAGCATGCCCCAGTGAGCGGCCGTTAGCACCTCGCCGTTACGTACGTTTGCCGTATTTAGCTCGGCACCGAGTAAATTTGACGCCGTTACGCTAGAAAACAAAGGAGCCGCCGCAAGCGCCGCTCCGCCTTTTAATACATTTCGTCTTTGTAGGTTCATTTTTCTCTCCTAATTTTACTTCTCGGTCGAACAAAGTCCGACCTCCGAGCGGAAGCGCAAGCGCTCCCTGCACCCCTCTGCTTGCAGTTGCGAAGTCACAGACGCAAGCAAAGCTAAAGCACACCGCTTCTTTTAAAAGCGATTTTAATTCGGCTTTTTATTAGCCAACGAGCCGCGCCTTGGCACGGATCAAATTTAAGCTTTTACGCTCAAATTTGACCGCTCTCTCGTCCAGCGAGTCAAATTTGACGACTAAAAGACTCATTCGCACAACTTGGCTCGTAAAGCAGCCGCTCAAATTTAGCGTATATCTCGTTTTGTACGCTAAATTTACTATCCGCCGAACCTTCAAATTCGGCGTTTTAAAAACAGCCGCTTCGCCGCGACTTTTATAGGTTTAGCTCCCGCAAATCTCGTCCATTTGCGAGCGCGTTAGGCGTAAACCCTCGTCAAATTTACGCGCCGCTTTTTACTTTTTCGCCACGTTCACGTCGGCAGAGTGCTTTTGCAAGTACTGTATCACCAGCCACTCGTCGTCTTTGCCGATCGCCGTTCGCGCGATCATCGATTTTAGCAGGTTAGGCCACTGATTTGCCTTGTAGTGCGTGGTTTGATGTAGCGAATGGCACGCTCCGCAGCTCTCTTTGTAAAGCTCGCCGCCCTTAGCAAAAAGTCCGTTTAGATCGCTCGTAAAGCCGTCTTTTTGCGCATAGACAACGGTCTCAACCTCGTCCCATTTGCCGTTTGCGCCCTTTTTTACGACCTTTATATCAGGCGTCGCGGTTTTGGCAAACGCCACGGTGATGACGCGCTCGGAGTCGCTAAAATAAACAACGTTGCTAACGGCCGGATTTTGGTAGCCTTTAACGGAGATTTTTACGCGGTCGCCCTGCGTGGCTAAAATTTTAACACCGTTCGTCGGCAAGAGCCTGCCTATACTTTTTTGCGACGTCGCGTCGGCGTAAACGTCTTTTACCGATGGGCTGTACACCTCGCCCGCTGCAAAGAGCGAACATGCTAGCAAGCTTGATAATAGGATTTTTTTCATTTCTCTCCCTTAAATTTAAGATGTAAAAGGATTATATAAGAAAAGTATGATGAAAATATGATTTTATGAAGTTAAGATTTTATA
>JBHRQF010000167.1:0-3859 GCA_042645325.1 Campylobacter sp.
ACGTACCAAACCGATATCAGCGCCGCCCACGATATCAAAAACGCGACCGTGTAAGGCAGCATTATCGAGACTACCGAGCCGATTTTTAGCCCCTTGTCGTAGCGCTGCATAAACGCCACTATCAGCACGAAAAACGGCATCAAAGGCGTGATGATATTCGTCGTCGAGTCGCCTATCCTAAAAGCAGCTTGCGTTAGCTCGGGCGAGAGGCCTAGATTCATAAACATAGGCACGAAAATAGGCGCCATCATCGCCCATTTAGCCGAATCCACGGCGATAAATAAATTTATAAACGCGATCACGACTATAAAGACGACGATAAGGCTAAGCCCCGTTAGACCGATATCTTTTAAGAAAACCGAGCCTTTTATCGATAACACCAGCCCGATGTTTGAGGCGTTAAAGAGATATGTAAACTGAGCTGCGAAAAATATCAAAACCAAAAATCCCGATAGCTCGGCGACGGCTTGCTCCATAAACTTAACCGCATCGCCGCTGTTTTTTATAGTCCCCGCTCCAGCCCCGTAAGCCGCGCCCGCCACTATAAAAAATAGCATCATAAAAATGATGATAGAGTGCATAAAAACGGACTTCGTAAAACTCTCGCCCTCTTTTGCGCCAAAGAGCGAATTTGACGGTAAAAGTGCCGTCAGCAAAAGAACCATAAAAATAACCGATGCGATGAGGGCAAATTTTAGCCCGCGCCTTTGCTCTGCGCTGATCTCGCCGCGCTCGTCTAAATTTAACGCACCCTCAAAGCTAAATTTACCCAGCCTAGGCTCGACGATCCTATCGGTTACAAACGAGCCCACGATCACGATCAAAAATGTCGAAGCTATCATAAAGTACCAATTTGCCGTAGCCAAAACGACGTAATCCGGATTTAGCACGCTGGCCGCCTGCGTAGAAAACGCAGCAAACATAGGATCGTTCGTACCGATTAGCAGATTTGCCGACCAGCCGCCGCTAACGCCCGCAAAAGCCGCTGCCAGCCCCGCGATAGGATGACGTCCAAAGCCGGCAAATAAAATAGCTCCGAGCGGTATCAGTACGACGTAGCCGACTGAAGAGGCGACATTTGACATCACGCCCAAAAAGATCACGATAGGAGTTACCCATTTTTTGGACGATTTTAGAGCGATTTTTTTAACAAGCGCCGATAAAAGCCCGGCCTTGTCCGCTACTCCGATACCTAAGATGATCGCAAAAACCACGCCAAGAGGATAAAATCCAGTGAAGTTTTTAAGCACGGATGAAACAAAGGTCCTGATGCTATCAGCCGAGAGCAAATTTACGACGTTTGCGCTTAGCTGTGAGATCTGCCCGTCCTTGATAGTCTGGTAGCTGACGCCAACTCCTAGCCTCTCTAGCACAAACGATAGCAAAATCGTGATAACCGAAAGATAGACGAAAAGCATGGTAGGGTTTGGCAGCTTGTTGCCGAATTTTTCGATAAAGCCTAAGATCGATCCGCTATTTTTGTTATCCATTTTTTCCTAATCTAAAACCGAGATATAAATTTTTATCTCGTCGCCACCGTAAAACTCAAAGTCCGTTTCGTAGGCTCTTTTTAGCTTTGAGCTTTCAAAATATTTCCAAATTTCTCCCCAAAATTTTGCTACGTTTTGCGGCTCGTTTGGAAAGCTGAAAACAGCGTATTTGCCGCCTTTTATCTCTAAAATTTCACCGCCTGAGCAAAGCGACTTCGTACCGATAAATAAATCATAAAGCCCGTTTACGCCGTTTTCGTAACTACAATAAACGCCGTAAATTTCGCTTTTGCCGTCATAAAATTCTTTTGTAAATTTAGCCCACAAGGCTGGGATTTTACCGTCGTCGTTTATCTCGTCGGCATTTTTGGTGCGAGTTTTTAATCCGCAAATTTTAAAACCCTCTACCGCTAAAATTTCCATGACTACTCCTTGTCGCCTTTAAAATTTTCAACCGCTTTGTTCCACATGAGTTTGTATTTTCGTTTTAAAAACTCGACTTCATCTTGCGAATTTTTTAGCTGCTTTGTAAGTGTTTCGACCGTGCGGCGATCCTCGTCGTAGAGCTCTTGCATCGAGATTAGCGCCTCTTTTAAAAACTTATTTTCGTTGCGCAGGGTCTCTAGCGTCTCGTCTTTAGCATCAAGCACCTTTTCGTGTAAATTCAGTATCGTGCCGATCGTCTTTTCTACGAAGCTAAAGCCATCGGCGCCGATCTGGGGCGCAGGTACGGCCACGACACTAGGTACCACGCTCATCGTGCCCTGGCTAGCCTCTATGAGGATCTCGCCGCCCTCTTCTTTCGTGTTTAGCACGCCGCGGTTTATCATCCCCTCGATCACCTCGCGCTCTAGGTGCACGAGCTTACAAAATTCGTCTATACTTAAGTATGTCTGCATATTTGCTCCTTTAGGCGAGTAAAACTTCCACCTTCGCCGAGTCTTCCTCCACCTGCTTGGCTTTGGCTGCTCGGTCGGCTTTTAGCATTTCGTCTAGATTTTGATCGTTTAGGGCCAAAATTTGTAGCGCCAGGTAGGCTGCGTTTACCGCGCCGGCCTTGCCGATCGCCACCGTGCCCACAGGCATACCTCCTGGCATCTGCACGGTGGAGTATAGAGCGTCCACGCCGCTAAGCGCGGAGCCTGCCATCGGTATGCCGATCACGGGACGAGTGGTGTTTGCTGCGATAGCGCCCGCTAGATGCGCCGCCATGCCGGCTGCCGCGATAAATACCTGCGCGCCCTTTTCCTCAGCCGCGGCGACATATTCGCTCGTTCGCTTCGGACTTCTATGCGCCGAGCTGATGATTAGCTCATAAGGGACGTTAAATTTTTCAAGCACCTTTGCCGCCTCGCTAACTACGTCGTAGTCGCTCTTGCTTCCCATTATAATTGAAACAAATTTCATTTTATTTCCTCTCTTAAAAAGCTAAATTTAGGCAACCTCGCGCCTAAATTTACTTCGTTTTCGTTGCCGCTGTGTATCTCAGCGATCTCTTTGCCTTTTTTGGTTACGAGCTTTTTAAATTTGATAAATTTCTTGCCGTCGCGACCGAAAATTTGCGATATTTCGCTCTCGCACTCATCTATCTGAGCGCCCAGGGGAGCCACGATCTCGTACTCGTTGCCAGGGAAAATTTTATATTTGCATTTAAAAAACTCGCCGTCAGTAGTCATAGCGTTTACCTGATGAGTGCCCTCCTCTAGACTGCTAGCGTGATTTTGCGTATCAGCCTTTTCAAACGGGCGATTCACTAGGTAGCCGTCGGTAAAACCGCGATTTTTTAGCGTATTTAGCTCGCCGGCGTAAATTTGCGCGTCAAATTTGCCCGCCACCGCATCGTCAACAGCCATGCGGTAAGCTCTAGTTGCACAGGCGGCGTAGTATTCGCTTTTTGTGCGGCCTTCGATCTTTAGGCTATCAACCGCGCCACTTTCGATGATATCCTTGATGTGTGCGGATAAATTTAAGTCTTTGGAGTTCATTATATGAGTGCCGCTTTCGTCCTCCTCGAGGCGAAACAGCACACCGCTCTCCTCGCTCTTTGCGTAGAGTTCATATTTAAATCTACAGTCGTTAGCGCAGCTGCCGCGGTTTGATTGGCGGCCGCTTTGCACGGAGCTAACCAAACAGCGCCCGGAGTACGCAAAACACATCGAGCCGTGCACGAAAATTTCGATATCCAGCGTCGGGATTTGCTCTTTTATTTTCACGACGTCTTTTAGGCTCATTTCGCGCGCCACGACGATGCGTTTTGCGCCCATTTCGTGGTAGATTTTAGCATCCAGAGCATTCATGACGTTTGCCTGCGTCGAGAGGTGGATCTCGATGTCGGGGGCTATTTCTTTTGCTAGGCTCATGACGCCAGG
>JBHRQF010000168.1:0-3806 GCA_042645325.1 Campylobacter sp.
GAGAGCGAGAGTGAGTTTATACTTAGCGAAGTGGCTAACGTCATGAGCGTCGTGCTTTACTCTATCGTTTTAAACGCGATTTTGCAGGGTTGCCTCTTTGCTATCATCACGATTTCGTACGGCTACAACGGCTTTTTGATGGGCATACTCTTTGCCTTCACCTCGCTTGTCCCGGTCGTTGGCGGGTTGCTCGCGTGGGGGCCGATTAGCCTTTACGAGTTTGCTAACGGCAACACCGCTGCCGCGATCGTCATCGCCGTCTATACTATCGTCGTGATCTCCATCGTCGCAGATACCTTTTTAAAGCCGATCGTGATTAAATTTATCAACGACAGGCTCGTAAAAATCCCGACCAAGATCAATGAGCTACTGCTGTTTTTCTCGATGATAGCGGGTATCTCGACGTTTGGTTTTTGGGGACTTATCTTGGGGCCTGCGATCGTGACGTTTTTTATCTCGACGATCAAGCTTTATACATTGCTTAAAGAACACTCGGTCGTCTAAATTTGCCTAAATTTGGCGATATTTTTAGCAAATATCACAAATCTAACACGGATTTTATTATTTTTTGTGCTATAATCCTTAAATATAAAAATTAATGTTCTGCATTAAATTTGCGGAACGTAAATTTGCTAAATTTAACCAAGGAGTTTTTATGAAACTAGCAAAACTAAGTTTAGCCGCCGTTTTGGCGCTTGGCTTTTTAGGCGCAGCAAACGCAGCCGATACCTTTGGGGAAGCGTTTACCAAAGGAAAACTAGCGGGTAAGATCCAAGCCACCTATGTCGATCAAAAAGACGAACGCGCGCCGATACACGACGAGCAGCTGACATCCATACAGCTTGAGCTTGGATATGTGACCGATCCGTTTTACGGCTTTAGGCTCGGCGTTACGGGGCAGGGCAACTTCTTGCCGTTTAACAGCATGAGAAAAAGTGGCACCCTATATGACAAAGAGTGGAGAACGCAAGGCGCGGTAATGTCCGAAGCGTACCTAGGCTACGGTATAGGCCAGACTGATATAAAATTTGGCCGTCAATACGTAAACACTCCGCTAGTAGCGGGCAATCCGACTCGCGCGTTCAAAGAGGCATTTGAGGGTCTAACGATCGTAAACAAAGACATCCCCGATACCGCATTGATCGGCGGCTGGTATTATAAATTTCAAGGCAGAAGCGCCGTCGTAACCGGCGGCAAAGAGGGGCGCGCTCCGCATTTTAAAGATAGAGTCATCGTCGGCGGCATGGGACCCGTGGCGTACGAGTTTGATAATATCTTTACCGGCGCGGTCATAAATCAAAGCATCCCGAATCTAAAACTAACCGGCGCATACGCTAGAGTAACCGATCTTAGACGCGGCGCTTTGCAGGACGACATCAACTTCTACCTAGCCGAGGCTAACTACAAAGTGCCCGTCGGCGACTTTAAGCTCGGATTTGACGCGATGTATAAGGGCTCTCGCACTACAAGAGGCTTAGAAGATCTAAACTACGACGGAAATATGATCGGTCTAAGAGCGGGCATTTATGATTTCGTGGGCTTTAGCGCCTCTTATGCCTATACGACCGTCGGCGACAACGACGCTTTGGCGTTTGGTCTAGGTAACGGCCCCGGCTCATACACGCTGCTTCCTATCCGCGGACCTTTCGTGTTTACTGGATATGCGGGTATGAATACGCATAAGCTTTTGTTTGAATACGACTTTAAAGAAGTGGGCGCCGAGGGCCTAAAAGCAAAACTACATCTAGTAAAAGGCAAACAAGACGCCCCTCACCGCAACGCCGGTCCGACCGCGGCTAACACGCACATGAATGTCCAAGGCTGGGCGGCGCAGGCTAGCTACGATATGCCGTGGGTCAAAGGGCTAAGCGCAAGCGTCACCTACACGGCTCTTGAGAGAAAGAACTTTGATACTAGGGGCGCGGTTAAAAAGACCGACAACAACGAGCTTTGGCTACAACTCGGATATAAATTTAGCCTTCTAAACTAGCTATTTTAATGCGGACGCAAATTTGACGCGTCCGCTACTTCTTTTTTATTTTATTTTTTGCGTTTGGGGCGTAAATTTAGCCTCGCAAAACTGCATAAATTTGATCATTTTGAGCCAAATTTGCGCTTAAATTTAAAAGATAAAAATCAAGAACCGTTAAATTTGATAAAGTGGGATTTGAAAAAATAGCGTGGATTTAAAGGCTGAAATTTGCCCGTAGCGTCTAAATTTGCTTTCGCGCTTTGTATGAGATCGGCCGAAAATAAAAGCAAATTTAAGCTTGCAAGAGCAAATCGTTTGTCTGTGCAAGCTATAAACGAAACCTTATCTGTCGTAAAATTTACCGAGTATGCCGCTACCGACCTCTTTGCGTTCGCCGTTTTCTATCATCACGGCTTTACGGTCGATATCGACGGTTTTGTCGGTGTTGATGACAAATTTGAGCTCATACGAGCGCGAGTTTATCTGCTTTGGCATATCTCCGAAAAATATCGGTTTTGGCGGGCGTTGCGAATCAAATGCGGCCCATTGAAACTGGCTTACGAAGGTGCTAAATAAAAAGGCGTTGCCGTTTAGCTTGTATTTGTTTACGAGCTCGTCCGCGATCGCATCGTTATCGCAGTTTACGGGCGCGCTGAAGGTACTTTTCTTTGCTTTTTCTTCGTCGTATTTACAAAATTTATTCGCTAGCGCCAACATCTCCTCTTTGTTTGCGTCGCTGCTGCCCTCGGTCTTTAGTTCGTTGTAGTTGTTTATTATCCGCTCTAGCGTCTTTTCTAGGCTTTTTTGCGCGTCGTCTTTGGCTTTTTGTACGGCCTCTTCGTAGCGAGCGTTTTGTCTGTCAAATTCCGCCTTAAGCACGTCGCTACTAACTTCGCAAGTTACCTTGACTAGCTTTAGATCGTTTCCGCTGACGTCTTCCCATTTTACGTTTTGGCAGCCCTTGTAGCCGTCAACGGCGGCGCCTATCGTCATTGACTTTTTTATCGGTAGCGTGTAGTTTTTGACGATATCGATGTTGTTATCGCCGCATCCTGTTAGCGCCAAAACGGCAGCTATGAGAGAAAATTTTATTTTCATTCGTTCTCCTAAAAATTTAAAAGCCTAAATCTAGCTATATTTAGCTTAATGTTGAGACGCATTTAAGGCGATGAGCGACCGAATTTGCCTGCCTAAATTTGACTAGTAAAGCGGCAGATCACAAGCTAGTTTTTTAGACTTCTTTTGTGCTTTCTTATCTTTTTTATCGCCCAGTCGTAGTGTGATGAGGTGCTGCCGATGATGTAGGCGGCGAGATTTAGATTGCCCGTGAAGTTAAAATATCCGCGCGCAAAAAGCTCCTCGTCGCTAAAATTTGCCGTAAGCTGCATTGCTTTTTCGTGAGTTTGCGCCAGCAGAGTTTTAGCCTCGCAAAGCGGCGTATCTTGGTGGTTGTGCCAAATTTGCATGTTCATCTGCGGGTAGGTTTTCCAGTTATACGGCTCGGGTAAAAACGAAGCCCGCTCACCGCTTAGGTTCTTTTGGATAAAATTTATCAAAAGCAAATGCCACTCGTAAAGGTGTGCGAGCACGTCGCGGACGCATTTATCCCTATCCTCGAAGTCAAATTTGGCCTCTTGCTCTGCCTCGTTCATGCTCTCAACTAGCGATAAAAGCTTTTTAAAATTTGTCTCTGAAGCGTTTAGTAAGTCTATTTTATTCGTCGGTCGCGGCATTTTTTATCCTTGGCTAAATTTGAGCAAATTATACAGCGCGTTTTTAAATTTGCGCTTTAAAGATGCGGGTATCACCAAAAACAAAAGGTAAAATTTAATTT
>JBHRQF010000169.1:0-3795 GCA_042645325.1 Campylobacter sp.
AAATTCGCGCTGTTTTCGCAAATAAACTCGCGCACGATCTGCGGCAGGTCGCTAAAGTAAACGGGATAGGCGAGAATAACGTCGTCATGGTGCTTTAACAACTCGCTGCAGGCTTCGTCCTCGATCGAAACCGCGAGAATATCGCCGCCCAGACACTCTATAAATTTCTCCACGCAATGCTTTGTGTTGCCCGTGGAGCTGAAATAAATCGCTATCATTTTGCGAATCCTTTTAAATTCAGGCGCTAAATTTGGTCAAATTTCGCCAAAATTTACCGACCGCGTCAAATTTAACGCCAAACGGCGACAAATTTAAACAAATTGATATTTGGCGCATTCGCCTTTCGTCTGTTTGCAAATAACCGTCGCGTTCGCACTAGCCTAAATTTTGTCACAAATTTGGCTCATCGACATAAAAAGTAAATTTAAACGCCCCGCCGCAGAGACGGCAAATTTGGGCGTATATTATTTTACGATCTCGTTTTGCTCATTTACCTGCACGATTTTTGGTTCGAAATCTCTTGCTTTTTTGGCGCTAAGAAGCGCGTAAGCCACAATGATGACGACGTCGCCGACGCAGACTTTGCGCGCGGCCGCGCCGTTTAGGCAGATCTCGCCCTTTTTCTCGCCGCGGATCACGTAGGTAGCGAAGCGCTCGCCGTTATTGACGTTTAGGATCTCTACTTTTTGGTATTCGCAAAGCCCAGCAGCCTCGATGAGCTCGGGTCCGATCGTGACCGAGCCCACGTAGTTTAGATTGGCGTCCGTCACGCGCGCGCGGTGGATTTTGCTTGATAAAATTTCGATTTTCATCGGTCGTCCTTTGTGTTTTTGGGAAAATTATACTATAAATTTAGCCGCGAAAAGCAACTTTATATAGCCGCAGCGATTCGTTTTTGCTTGCTTGACGCGATAAAATTAGGAGTTAAATTTGTGATCAAATTTGATTTTAGAGGCATTTGCGCGAGCGATGAAAACTGCGATAAATTTGACGCCGTTTGGTGGTAAAAATAGAAATTTAGACGCAAACAAAGGTAAATTTTACTCGAATTTACCCTTATTTCGTCGCCGTTTTGTCCGTAAATTTAGGCGCGTCCGTCCAAAAGGTCGCGTACGACCTCTTTGTCGCTAAACGGATATTTTACGCCCTTGATCTCCTGATAGGTTTCGTCGCCCTTGCCTAAAATCACCAAAATTTCATCCTGTGCGAGGCTTTCAAGCGCGTATTTTATCGCCTCTTTGCGGTTTGCGATACATTTTACGCGCTCGTTCATCTCTAGGCCGCCGCAGATCTCAGCGATGATGCTTTCTGGCTCTTCGCTTCGGGGATTATCGCTGGTGACGACGAGTCTGTGCGCGTATTTTTGCGCTATTGCGCCCATTTTAGGGCGTTTGGTGCGATCTCTATCTCCTCCGGCACCGAAAACCGCGACGATTTTGCGATGGCGCAATGCATTTAGCACCTTTTCGATGCCGTCTGGAGTGTGTGCGAAATCCACGATCACGAGCGGTTCGCGACTAACGACCTCCATGCGCCCCTCGACGCCGTCAAATTCCGCCGCGGCGCGCGCGATCTGCTCTAGCGGTCTATCCGTCAGCGTCGCGACGCAAGAGACGGCTGCTATGAGGTTGTAGAGGTTAAATTCACCGTGCAAATTTGAGCTTAACGCCATTTGCCCGCGCGGAGTCTTTAGCGTCCCGCGTATGCCACCTTCTAGCGAATACTCGCCAGGCGCAAAGTCCGCGTCAGCGTGGAGCGCATATGTTAGGGCGTTTGCGGGGTTAAATTTGATCCCGCCGCGGTCGTCTATGTTTATGAGCTTTGGCGCGTCGTCTGCGAAAAACTCGCTCTTTACGCGCGCATACTCCTCAAACGTGCCGTGGTAGTCGAGATGGTCTTGAGTCAAATTCGTAAAAATTTTCATCGCAAATTCCAGACTCTCGATACGTTTTTGCGCGATGGCGTGCGAGCTAGCCTCCATCACGAAGTACTCGCAACCGCGCTCGCTAGCGGATTTTAGGTAGCTAAGCGTGCGTAAAATTTCGCTCGTCGTTAGCGCCTTATCATCTATGCGTTCACCGTTTATAAAGGCGCCGCGAGTGCCGCACAGGCCGCATCCGTAGCCTAAATTTAGTAGCGTAGCATAGATAACCGCCGCGGTCGTGGTTTTGCCGTTCGTGCCCGTGATGCCGATGATTTTGATACTCTCGTCGATACCTAGTAGCTGCTTGCATTCGCTCAAATTTATGATTTTTGCACCCTTCGCCAGGGCGCCTGCTTCAAATTTGGCGTTCGTCGCCGTTTTAACGAAATAGCAACCCGCTTCGCATTCGTTTGAGTTGTCGGTAACAAAACCTTCTTTAACGTAAATTTTCACTTTCGGCCTTTTTGTTGATTTCGCGAGCTAGTGCGATTAGTCGTTCGTCGCCGGCAAACATCACGGCTGCGGTCTCGATGTAGTTTAGTCCCATTTCGATGAAGTCGTTTTTGATAAGATTTTGCAAAAACTCGAGAAAATCGTCGCGGTTGTCGATCATCACGCGCGTGGAAAACATGATGTCCTCAAAGGTGCTTTTAAACCCGCCGCGCCTAACCGCATCCATGAAGTCGGCGTAGCTAATGGCGTTTTGCTCCTCGTGATCCTCGTCTTCGTAGATTTTTGCCTCAAGCGCGCCCAAAATTTCGTCCAAATCCGCAGGACTCATGCCTAATTTATCTTTTAGCTTAAATATCTCAAAAAGCGTCATCGCCTCGTCGCGGCGGGTTTTAGCAAGCGAGCAAAGCGTGATGAGAAAGAGTAGTTTTTCGTCCGGCTTTTTTTCGTAAGCGAGCGAAAAATAGCTCGCGGCGGCGTTAAATTCGCCCTTATTAAATGCTTTTAGGCCCATCTTTTTATAATCAATCAAATTTAACTTCCTCGCCGATAGGGATGTTTACGACCTCTAGCTCGGGGTGGATATCCATGCGGAGCTGGCGCTCGATGCCGTATTTTAGCGTGGTCGAGCTAGCTGCGCAACCGTGGCAGTGGCCGGTTAGACGGACGTAAATTTTGCCGTTTTTGATGCCTAATAGCTCCATGCCTCCGCCGTCGTTTTCAAGCATAGGCAAAACCTTTTGCAGGCTGGCTTTTACGGGCTTTAAAAGCTCTTCATCGGTAAATGGGATCATTTTTAACCTTTTAAATTTTTGAGATATTATAGCAGATAAAATTTTAAATACGCTATGAGTTTGGCGTTTTGGTGGCTATTTTTGATCTAGTTAAATTTGGAATTTGAGGCGATTCTATGTGTAGATAAAACAAATTTAAAAGATACTAGCATCTGTTTAAGGATGAAAACTTGCGGTAGTAGCAGGGGCGTAATCCGTAATTCAAAACTCGAAATACCTGTGATCAATATTCCAAATGTTGTTTACAGACATGTATAAATTTGATATGGCAAGCGTTTATCGTACAAGCAAATCTTTTGAAAGCAAATTTGCACTTCAAACTGCGACAGAAATCAGAATAAAACTAGCTACAAATTTTATTATTTTCCGCCTATATGCAAAATTACGAACAATGCAACAGATGGACAAATAAAACTAATTGAGATGAAAGACTAAAGGAACTTTGAGGTAACTAAAATATGTAAATTTAAAAAGAAAAAGAGAGCCGAAGCTCTCTAAAAATTATTCTTTGATTAGCTCGATATAAGCCATCTCAGCAGCATCGCCTCGTCGAACGCGAGTCTTAACGATGCGCGTATATCCGCCGTTTTTGCCTACGAATTTTGGAGCAAGCTCAGTTACTAGCTT
>JBHRQF010000170.1:0-3794 GCA_042645325.1 Campylobacter sp.
ATCTTTTCCATGGGAACGGCGCCTAAAATTTAGCTCGCGCTCTCTATAATTTTTAGCGTTTTTAAGCTATCTTCTATGCTAGCGCCCACGCTTTTCTTGTCGCCTAAAAGACGCACGAAGTCCTCTAGCTCGCTTGTTAGCGGATCGGTTCTTTTGACGAATATATTTTGCATTTTGCACGCGCTTGCGTCAAATTCGCTAAATTTAACAAGGCTCTGATTTAGTAAATCAGCCTCATAAACCGCCCCTTTGCACGCGACCTCGACCGTTCTTTTGCGTCTGTGCGCTAGCCAGCTAGTAGCGATGAGAGCTGTTATCTCACCCTCAAGCTCAAACGTCAAAACCGCGTTATCTTCAAATTTGGCGTGGATTTTGCGCGAGCTTTTTATATCCGCACTTTTTATCTCTTTACCGCTTAAAAATCTAATCAGATCTATATCGTGCACGGCTAGATCGGCCAGTATCCCAACATCCGTGATTCGCTGCGGAAATGGCGCGTTTCTAGTTATTTGCACGCTGTAAATTTCCTCGTTTTCAAGCTCTTTTTTTAGCGCTACGATTGCGGGATTAAAGCGCTCGACGTGCCCGACGGCTACTTTTATATTTCGCTTTTGCGCTTCATCGAGTAAAATTTGAGCGTCCGCGGCGTTTGCGCAAACGGGTTTTTCGATGAGCAAATTTAGCCCCTTTTGCATGCATTTTAGCGCCGCTTCTTTATGTAGCGAGGTCGGCGTAGCGATGACGGCGGCGTCTAGATTTTCGCTCTCCAGCATCTCGTCAAGATCAGCGTAAATTTTATGCGCGAAATTCTCCTTGCAAAACGGATCGCAAAGCGCGGCTATCTGCACGCCCGCGACGTTTTGCAGCGCGCGGTAGTGGTTTTTGCCCATGACGCCAAGACCTATGAGCGCAAATTTAAGCATTATTTATAACCTCGATGACGTAGTCTTGCTCCTCTTTGGTTACAAACGCAGACATCGGCAGTGCCATTATATCCTGCGCTACCGCTTCGCTCACGGCAAAATCTCCCCGCTTGTAGCCAAGATCCTTAAATACCTCTTGTAAATGCAGCGGCACGGGGTAATAAACTCCCGTCGGCACGCCTTTTTGTGCGCAGATTTCTAGCATCTTTGTCCTATCTTTTACGCGGATGCAGTACTGCGCCCACGCCGAGACGTTACCCTCCGCGACGAAAGGCGCTACGACGCCCTTTAGCTCGCAAGAATACCGCGCCGCAATCTCTTGGCGTTTTGCGATTTCGGCGCCAAGATATTTTAACTTGACGTTTAAAATGCCCGCCTGGATGGCGTCGAGTCTGCCGTTTATACCGATGTATTTGTGGATGTAGCGCTCGGACTGGCCGTGATTTAGCAGGATGCGCATTTTTTCGTTCAGGGCGTCGTCGTCCGTAAATATCGCTCCGCCGTCGCCGTAGCAGCCAAGCGGCTTAGCCGGGAAAAACGAGGTCGTAGCGATGCGCGAGAGGTTGCAGGATTTTACGCCGTTTTGGCTCGCGCCAAAGCTTTGCGCGGCGTCTTCGATGGCGGTTAGGCCGTGCTTTTGCGCGATAGCATTTATCGCCGCCATATCCGCCGCTTGCCCAAAAAGCGACACTGGCACAATAGCCTTGGTCTTTGGCGTGATCTTTGCCTCGATCAAATTTGGATCGATATTATACGTCCTCTCGTCGATATCGACGAACACGGGCTTTGCGCCCAAAAACGCTATCATCTCGGCCGTAGCGATAAAGGTAAAAGGCGTCGTGATGATCTCGTCGCCGGGCTTTATATCAAGCGCCATAAAGGCTAATAGTAGCGCGTCCGTGCCGCTACTGCAAGCTATAGCATGCTTTGCGCCGCTAAATTTAGCTAGATTTTCCTCCAGCTCGCCGACCTTGCCGCCGATATAGACCGAGCTATCTAGCACCTCTTTGATCTGCTCGTCGATTTCGCTTTTGTATTTTTGATACTGAGCTTGTAAATTTATAAAATTTATCTTCATCTTTGCCCCTATTTTATGGATTTTAGTATTTCTTCACCGGCGTCGTCTAGCCTCTTTCCGTTAAAGTGCGCTTTGCAAAACTCCACTATCTTGCCGTGAAATTTGGCGTAAATTTCATTCATCTCTAGCTCGCGTCCGTATGCTTTACAAATCTGCTCGCTATCTACGGCCCCCAGCCACTCCTGCGCCTCTTCGTAGCTTTCAAACTCATACCCCAAAAAGCTCAAAATCCGCAAAGCGTAGCTATCTACGACCATCACCTCGCGCCCGCACGCGTAGCAAAGCACCGCGTCGCAGGTCTCCGCGCCGATGCCTTTGACGCCTAGCAGCCATTCGCGGCTCGCGTTTTCTTTGAAATTTTCAAAATCTCCGAATTTTTTAAAAATCGCATCGCAAAGCGTTTTTAGGCGTTTTGCCTTGGTATTGTAAAAGCCGCTTGGTTTTATGAGCAAGGCAAGCTCGGCCGCGGGAGTTTTTACGATACCTTCCACGCTCATCAAATTTGCGTTTTTTAGATTATTTAGCGCTTTATCGGCGTTTTTCCAGTTGGTATTTTGTAACAAAACGGCGCCTACGACGACCTCGAAAGTGCCGGCTCCGGGCCACCAAAGAGGGCCATCCTCGTCAGCTCTTACGCCCGCGTTTTTTAGCGCCAAAAAAAGCTGCGTGCTATCCATCGTTTTTCCTTTTTATATTTTTATGAGTAAATTTTAGCCAGCAACTCTTACTCAAATTTATAGCGGCAAAAGCGTTAAATTTATCGCCAAGACGACGCGATTAAATTTGAGTAAAAGCCGCAGCCGTTAGCTCGGCTAAAATTTGCGCTCGCTTATGCAAATTTGACCGCTAGCTGCACCAAAGGCTCGCTAACTCCGTCTATCACGCGGATCTTAAATGCATCCATGCAGCGCCCGCCGTCAAATTCAAACACGACCATTTGAAAAATCCGCCTGCATTTTTCATTTACCTTAAACGAGTGCTTAAGCCCCGTTAAAAAGCTCTTCACCGGCGCTTCCGCGTCCATGCCGATGACGCCGTCAAACGCCCCGCTAAGCCCGACGTCGCTGACATAAGCGGTACCGCTAACTATTTGCAAATCATCGGTGCCAACGTGCGTGTGAGTGCCCGCTATGGCTCCCACTCGCCCGCAAAACAGCCTAAAAAAGGCATTTTTCTCGCTCGTGGCCTCGGCGTGAAAGTCTATGAGGATATTTTCGCTCTCGCACTCCTCTAGCGCGCGCTCGGCCTCCAAAAAGGCGTTGTTCGTATGCGGCAAGCCGTAGTGCCCCATCAAATTTACCACGCTTAGGCTCTTGCCCTCTTTACTCAAATTTATCGCGCCGCGCCCCGCAGTTCCCGCGAAGTGATTATACGGGCGGATGATAGGCAGGGCGTCCATAAGCGCGACTACGTCTTTTTTATCAAAGCTGTGATTGCCGCCCGTGATCGCGTCGATACCGCAGCCCAGCAGCTCGTGCGCGTTGGTTGCGGTGAGACCGAAGCCTCCGCTTGCGTTTTCGGCGTTTGCGACGATAAAGTCAAGCTCAAATTCGCGCTTAAATTTGGGCAAATTTTGCATCACCGCGCTTCGTCCCGCGCGTCCGACGATGTCGCCGACAAATCCTACTCTAGTCAAATTTGCCATCAAATTTTATCTTTATAGCTTAGATAAAACTGCCTTGCCGTGCGTCCCGAGCGGCTCGCGCGAAGCTGGGAGTATTGTTTTGCTAGCTCGTTAAGTATCGCTCTATCGCCTACGAAATCTTTAAAATAAAAATCAACTATCTTTAGAT
>JBHRQF010000171.1:0-3792 GCA_042645325.1 Campylobacter sp.
ATTATTAATTATGATAAAATCAAAGGGAGTTCAAATGAGTAAAAAGTATCAAACTCGCAAGGCGGCAAATTTATACTTTTGTCGCTAGTAGCAGCCGCGAGCCTAAATGCGCAAACCCAAAACGTCACGCTTGACGCCGCCATAGTAACGGCGACGGGGTTTGAAAGCGCACTAAAAGAAGAGACTAGAAATATATTCGCCGTAACCAAAACAGACATCGAGGCCTACGGCTACCGCTCGGTAAAAGAGCTCGTAGAAAAGATCCCTAGCGTCGATTTCGTCAGCACATCAAGCCTAGGCGAAAACATAGATATGCGCGGACAAGGCATGCGCGGAGACGGCGCGACGCCAACTATGGCCGTAAAAATCATGCTAAACGGAGTACCGATAAATATGGTCGATGCGGCGCACGGCATCATACCGCTTGAGATGATCGCGATCGAGGACATCGAGCAGGTCGAAGTGATGCCAGGAGGCGGAGCAGTGCTCTACGACAGCGGCACTAGAGGCGGCGTGGTAAATATCATCACCAAGCAAAAGCCGCGAGATTTTTTCGCAAACGTGAGCTCCAAGATAGGCTCGTATAGCTACCGCGACGCCACAGCCACCGTCGGCGGAAATGTGAGCAAGGATCTGTTTTTAAAATTTAGCGGCAAAGCGTTCGGTCAAAAGGCTACAGACACGACTACAAGGAGCGCGGATACTACCTAAGCGGCGGGCTAAACTACAAATTTAACGACTCCCACTCGCTAAATTTGACGCCTAGCGTATTTAAATCAAAAAGAAACGATCCGGGCACCATAACCCAAGATCAAGTTTCGCAAAACCGCAGGCAAAACGCAAATAACGGCCTAACAAAGCTTTTTGAAAACGAGAAAATCGACGTTAGCGCCGTTTACGAGGGCAAATTTAACGACTTTTACTCGGTAAATTTGATGCCGTATTATCAAAAAATCAAAATCAAAACCTCATCGACCGAGTCCGCTCGCGGCGTGCGCTATCCGTCGCAAGGACTTTTCGGCGATAAAAAATACGGCGTAAATTTTAAAAACAAGCTTGACTACGGCAGCGGCGAGTTTATCTTTGGCTACGACTACGAGCAAAACAAAGGCGATAGAGAGTCGCACTACGAGGTAAAAACTTCGCCCGTGATAAGCCTAAAACACGACACGACGCTAGATCTACAAAAGACCACGCACGCGCTTTATTTTATGGAAAAGCATAAATTTACGCAGATTTTTGACCTGAGCTTTGGGTATAGATTTGAGCGCGCGCAGTACGAGGCTAGCAGGGTTTCTGATATGAAGGGCTTTAGAAACGGCATGCCTTTCCCTCCGATGACTAGCTACAACGCCATAAGCGACGGCAGAGATATCGACAACCACGCGTTTGAGTTTACGCCAAATTTCAGATACTCCGACACCGGAAACGTATATTTTAAATTTGAGCGCGGCTACATCTCGCCCTCGCCTTCTCAGCTAACCGATAAAGATCAGATCACTAAACAGTACAAATTTAACGATCTAAAATCCGAGAAATTTAACACCTACGAGATCGGACTAAAAGATCACGTCGCGAGCATGCCGGTAAACGCTACCGTGTTTTTAACCGATACTAGCGACGAGATAGCCTATGCCGAGCTCGGAGCCAACCACGGAGACGCTTGGAAATACTACAACATCGCTAAAACTAGACGCTACGGATTTGAGTTTTTTAGCAGGCAAAATCTCTTTGATAGGCTGATCTTGAGCCAGTCCTACGCCTACGTAAACGCCACGATCAAAAAGGGCGATAACGCCGGCAAAGAGGTGCCCTACATCTCAAAACACAAATTTATATTCGGCGCGGACTACGAGATCGTGAGCGACTTACACTTGTTTGCAGACTATAAATTTTACTCAAAGAAAAAGGACGTAAACTACGACAACATCTCATCTCGCAGCATCGTGGACGCAGGCGTTTCGTATAAATTTAAAAACGAATTTGGTATAACAGGAGGCGTAAAAAATCTCTTTAACAAAAAATACTACGACTACCAAGGCAAAAACAACCAAACCGGCATCTACGAGTACAGTTCGGCAAACGAGAGAAACTACTACGTAGAGTTTAAGTACACCTACTAAACCGCCAAATTTAGGGCTTTATGCCCTAAATTTGCCTTTTTAGACGCTCCGATTTTCTGCGAAACGTTATTTGGATTTTGTTATCTAACGTTATGAAATCTCGTCAAATTTTATTACCGATTAATGATAGCAGCGGTATAATAAACCGCTTTTGATAATTAATATTAGGATTAAAATGTTTGAGTATATAGAAGTCGGCGGTATATTTATGTGGCCGATATTTTGCCTCTCGGTGCTCGGTATCGCGGTGCTTCTTGAAAAGGGAGCGTATTTTTTATTTACCGAGATAGACGCGACTAGTTCGTTTAAGATCAAGCTTTGCAATCTCATTTTAGAAGGCGACTACGCAAAAATCAAAGAGTTTTGCAAAAGCTACAAAAACTCGCTTGCTAAAACCGCGCTTTTCGTCGCGGAAAATTTGGGCGAAGGCGCGAGTAAAACGCAGATCGACTACATCGCCGAGGAGGCCGTATCCATGCAGCTAACCTCGCTTGAGCGGCGCACGTGGATACTGGGGCTTTGCGCGAGTGCGAGCCCGCAGCTAGGGCTACTGGGCACGATAGTTGGTATGATAAAGGCCTTTAGCGGACTTAGCGGCGGAGTGGACGCTCCGCTCGTTGCGGTCGGTATCTCCGAGGCGCTTTACACGACGGCTTTTGGGCTTATAGTGGCGATTCCTTGCGTGATATTTTTTCTCATGATTAGCAAGAAAATAGACTTCATCCTAAACGACCTAAACCGCATTATGAGCCTGTTTGGTCGCAGTTTTGAAAGGAGAAGCTGTGAAGTATGTCCGCAGAGATAAGACCAGATACGCCGGCATCTCGATGTTAAATTTGATCGACGTGATATTTGTGCTTTTGCTATTTTTCATGGTTACGACATCTTTTAACAAATTTACCCACATCGACATCGCCCTACCCCAAAGCGCGTCAAATTTAGACGAAAAAGAGACCAAAAACGTCGAGGTTTTTTATCTGCTTAACGGCGAAGTGCTTTTAAGCGTAGGCGGCGAGCAAAAAAGCTTAAATTTAGCAGATCTAGCCGCTCAAATCGCAAATTTAACCCCAAAGCAAAAAGAGAGCGTCAAGCTAAACGCAGATGAAGCGATAAACTACGGCGAGGTCGTAAATTTGATCTCTATTTTAAAAGATAACGGCACGCAAAACGTCGAACTAAATATCAAGAAAAAGCCCAAAGGATAGAAAATGAACCCTGTTTTATCTCCCTGTAAATTTAATCAAGGAGAATAACTATGATTGCCAAGTCAAGCAAAGGAGCTATCGCGCTTTCGCTGATAGCAAGTCTAAATTTATACGCCGCAGAGGATGGCTCCACGAGACTAGACGCCACCGTCATAACCACGACTGGCTTTGAGAGCGCGCTAAAAGACGAGGTTAGAAACGTAACGGTAATAACCGCAAAAGAGATAGAGGACAGGGGATACCGCGATATCAAAGAAGCGCTAGAAAAGGCTCCGGGCGTCAGCCTAAACGGCAACAACGTAGATATGCGCGGACAAGGCTCCAGAAGGAGCTCGTCGGCCAGATCGACCACGACCGTAAAGGTCATGGTGGACGGCGTCGCGCTAAACATGATCGACACTACGCCTACTAGAATCCCCGTAGATATGATACCTATCGAGGACGTAGACAGGATAGAGATAGTT
>JBHRQF010000172.1:0-3770 GCA_042645325.1 Campylobacter sp.
GAGTTAATATTCAACTACAAAAATTTGACGAATAGGAGCGAAGATGAGCGAGTACATCGAAAAAACGATGGAGTGGATAAAAAGAACCAATCCGGGCCAAGGCGTGTTCGTACAGGCTGCGACCGAGGTGCTGGGCAGCCTTGAGCCGCTTATAAAAAAAGAGAGTAAATACCAAAAACACGCAATCTTAGAGCGCATCGTGATACCTGAGCGCACGGTGATATTTCGCGTTACCTACACGGATGACGACGGCAGACCGCAGGTGAATAACGGCTACCGCGTGCAGTTTAACTCAGCCGTGGGCCCCTATAAAGGCGGCATCAGACTGCATCCTAGCGTGGATCTTGGCGTGCTAAAATTTCTAGGCTTTGAGCAAATTTTTAAAAACTCACTCACGGGCGTAAATATCGGCGGCGCAAAAGGCGGCAGCACCTTTGATCCAAAAGGCAAGAGCGAGGGCGAGATAATGCGCTTTTGCCAGGCATTTATGACCGAGCTTTACCGCCACATCGGCAACACCGTGGACGTACCCGCAGGCGATATCGGCGTGGGCGCGCGCGAGATCGGCTATATGTTTGGGCAGTATAAAAAGCTAACCGGCAGGTTTGACGGCATACTAACGGGCAAAGGCCTAAACTGGGGCGGCAGCCTAGCGCGCACGGAGGCAACCGGATACGGGCTGGTATATTTTACGCAAAATATGCTGCAAAAAGCTGGCCTTGGACTAGAGGGCAAAAAGTGCAGCGTCAGCGGTAGCGGAAACGTCGCCATCTACACGGTAGAAAAGCTCTATCAAGTAGGCGCGCTGCCTATCACGGTTTCTGATTCAAACGGATACGTTTACGACGCAGAGGGCATCGATCTAGCCGTACTTAAAGAGCTAAAAGAAGTGAGACGCGCTCGCCTTAGCGAATACGTCAAATTTAGACCGAACGCAAAATACGTAAGCGTGAGCGAGTACAAAGAGGGCAGAAACGGCGTCTGGGACGTGCCGTGCGACGGAGCTTTCCCGTGCGCGACGCAAAACGAGCTTCACCTAGCCGACATAAAGACGCTCTACGCTAACGGCTGTCGCTTCGTGGCTGAGGGCGCAAATATGCCAAGCACGCTTGATGCGATAAATTTCATGCTAGCGCAAAAGGATTTTTACTTCGCTCCGGCAAAGGCGGCAAACGCGGGCGGCGTCGGCACGTCTGGCCTAGAAATGATGCAAAACGCCGGCATGACCGCATGGAGCTTTGAAAAGGTAGATCATAGGCTGCACGGTATCATGAATCACATCTTTGAGCTTAGTTACGAGACTAGCAAGGAGTTTGGCGACGAGGGAAATCTGGTGCTTGGCTCAAATATCGCGGGCTTTAGAAAAGTCGCCGATGCGATGATAGATCAGGGGTATGTGTAAATTTACCTTGAAGGCTCGTTTTGCTGAGCTTTTGTAAACAAGCTTTTTAGAGGATTTTGCTTCGCTTTAGCAAGACTGCTTTAACGAAGCAAATTTTAATCATTTCCGGCGCGCAACGCGGGGAAAAACAAAAGCCGACCAAATTCGCGAGCCTTAAATTTAACGCCGAATTTACTAAAGGCGCAAACCCGCAGCCGTCAAATTTACAGAGTCGCGCCGACTAAAACGCGCTAAGGCTCGGTTAAATTTTATAAGCCTCAAATTTGAGCTAAATTTGATAGCAAATTTTAACAAACGACAAGGCAACTGTGCAATCAAAATTTGCAAGGCAGGCACGCACGCCTTGCGCCCAAGACGCATAAATTTATCCGCCCAGCCGCGCATCTTTACTAGCGTTCTTTTTGATTTTGCGTAGCGCAAATTTACGCCGCTTCTCGCGCGCCGTAGCTCACAGCGGATGCGTCAGGCAGCACTTTCTAGTTACTTGCTCGATATACTCCACGCTCAAATTTAGCCCGTAAAGCTTGCTTAGGTGTTCGCTCTCGATGATCTCGTCCACGGTGCCAAAAGCCACCTCGCCTCCACCCTTGACCAGAGCCACATAGCCGCCCAAAAGTACGGCAAAATCGGGATTATGCGTGGTTAGCACGATGGTGTAGCCTTGCTCTTTTAGCTGCTTAACGGTGCGCAAAAATTTATACTGATTGCCAAAGTCCAGCGCCGAGGTCGGCTCGTCAAACACGATGATCTCGGGCTTTGCAGCCATCGCGCGCGCGATCGAACACATCTGCTTTTGTCCGCCGCTCATCTGAGTGATAAATTTATCCTCAAGGTGCGTAATCTCAAGCTTTGCGGTAAATTCCTTCGCGATCGCCGTGTCCTCCTCGCTAGGCCGCGCAAAGATGCCCAGATGCGCCGCTCGCCCCATCGTGATAAACTCAAGCCCCGTGTAGTCGTACTCGCAGATCTCGCTTTGCGCGACGTAGGCCATGATTTTGGCGCGCTCTTTGTTGCTAAGCTCGGCGCTATTTTTACCGCTTAGCCAAACTTCGCCCGAGTGCGGCGCCTGCGTGCCACTGATTAGGCTTAGCATGGTCGATTTGCCCGCGCCGTTTCGCCCCAGTATCGTTAGTATCTCGCCCTTGCCGACGCGTAAATTTACATTTTCTAGCCTACCAGCGCCGTTTGGATAGGCGAAATTTAGATTTTTTACTTCTAACATCACGCGACCTTTTTGTTTCGCCAGAGAACCCAGACGAAAAATATCGTGCCGATAAAGCCCGTAAGTACGCCCAGAGGCACCTCGCTCACGCTGATCGTACGCGCCAGGGTGTCGACGAATAGCAAAAATATCGCGCCCATAAATATACTAGCAGGCAGGCTGCGGGCGTTGTTCGCACCAACTAGCATGCGCGCAAGGTGAGGCATCAGCAGCCCCACCCACGCCACGATACCGCTCACGCAGACGCTGCATGCCGTTAGCAGCGTCGCGCAGACGATGATGACGCCGCGCTCGAGCGTTACGTTTACGCCCAACCTCGCAGCGCTCTCGTCGCCTAGCGAGAGTAGGTTTATCCTCCAGCTCATCGCTACGAGCAGCACCGCGCAGGCTATCATCACGGGCGCGATAAATTTAAGATTGCCCGCGTCGATCTTGGCTAGGCTACCTAGCTGCCAGTAAACGATGTCGGGTAGCTTGGTCTCGGGGTCGGCGACATATTTTAAAAAGCCAATAACGGAAGCCATGAGACCGCTAACGATGATACCCGAGAGCACTAGCATCAGCGTGCTGGAGCGCCCCATCAAACGCGGTATGGATAGCGTCATGCCTACGGCCGCGAGCCCACAAACAAAGGCTAGAGCCTGCACCCAAAAAAGAGGCATATCAAACATGATCGCAACCGCGGCTCCCACGCAAGCGCCCGCCGAAACGCCCAGCAGATCGGGGCTAACTAGCTGGTTGCGAAAGACGCCCTGATACGCCGCTCCGCTGATGCTAAGCGCGGCTCCGACGAGGATAGCCGCGATGATGCGCGGTATACGGATGTTTTCGACGACGTTTTGGATATTTGCCGCGGCGTCCGTCGGCACACCGAAAAAGCCGCCGATCACGCTAAGTACGTCGCCCGGAGCCACGTAAAACCTGCCGACGCCAAGCGCGACTACGCCGCAAACTACGGTCAGCGCGGCCAGCAAAATCAGCGTAAATTTAAAACTAATATTTTTCATCTTTCTCCTAAAATAAAATCTCCGTCAGCGGTAGCGCCGCGTGAAAAATCGCTCGCCTCAAGGGTCAAATTTGCCCTTTTGGCTCATTTTGGCAGCCTTTGCGATATATTCGTCCGTTGCGGCTGAGCTTTGCTAAATC
>JBHRQF010000173.1:0-3767 GCA_042645325.1 Campylobacter sp.
GTGAAAATGTTATTGATACCGCGAGGGCGAAGTTTCATAAATTTCGTATATCCGCCCGCTACCGGACGACCCGAGATGATAGCGTTTGAGACGAAAAAATCGATGCGGTCAAAGTCTGCGTCGATCTCTAAAAATAGATCTTTGTAGGTCTCGGGTTCTAGTATATTTAGCGCGTAGGCTCTGGCTTTTATGCCGTATGTCGCCTCGAGCTCGGCGGCTTGGGTCTTGGCTAGCTCTTCGTTTGAATTATAAGTAAAGGCGATATTTACGCCCTTTGCGGCGAATTCCTCCACGATGGCGCGTCCGATACCGCGCGTTCCGCCGCTGATTACTAGAGTTTTGCCTTTAAATTCGTTTTCGCAATTCATTAAAATCCTTTTATGTTATATTGTTTTATGGTTTGTTCGATTTTTTTGAGATTTTCGGCGCTCGGCTCGCAAAGCGGCAGGCGGTACTCGAGGCTTGATATGAGCCCGGCGATATACATCGCGGCTTTGACCGGGATCGGATTGCTCTCGCAAAACATTATTTTATTTACCGCATACAGATCATCGTTTATGGCTTTTGCGCGCGCAAACTCGCCTTTTAGCGCAAAGTGAGTCAAATTTGAGATCTCGTCTGGGAGCAAATTTGCCGTAACCGATATCACGCCCTTGCCGCCGTTTGAGAGGATCGGATAGTTTATCGCGTCTTCGCCGCTGATGACGGATAGGCCGGGCTCGTGCGCGAGTAGATCGACGCAGCGCTCGATGCTGCCAGTGGCCTCTTTTACGCCGTAGACATTCTCACACTCTTTAAATAGCCTAAAAACCGTGCACGGCTGGATATCGACGCCTACGCGGCCCGGGACGTTATAGAGTAGCACCGGGATTTCGACGCTTGAGGCGATTGCCTTGTAGTGGCGATAGAGGCCTTCTTGCGTCGGTTTGTTGTAGTAGGGCGCAACCGAGAGGATACCGTCTGCGCCGTGATCTTGAGCAAATTTAGCTAGACCTACCGCCTCGTGCGTGGCGTTGCTGCCAGCGCCGGCGAGTACTTTTACGCCGGTATTTTTGCAGGTATTTACGGCGATTTCTATGCAGATTCTATGCTCATCGTGCGTTAGCGTCGCGCTCTCGCCAGTTGTGCCTACGGGCACGACCGCGTCGATGCCGTTTGTTATTTGTCTTTTGATTAATTTTTCATAACCGATTTCGTCTAGTTTACCGTCTTTAAAAGGCGTAATCAGCGCCGTCATAGCGCCCGTTATTGCTTTTTTATTCACTTTTTTTCCTTTCTTAGGATGATCGTCGTGGATTTTTCTTTTCTTGCATATTTTTTGCAAATTTCGTTTAGATCGGCCGGTTTTAGCGCGGCTGTTTTTTCGGGTAGCTCAAAAAGCGGCTTTATATCGCCTCTAACGAGATATCCGCCGTATAAATTCGCCACCTTCGACGCGCTATCTAGTGAGTAAATAAGATCGCTTTTTAAGCTATTTTTTATCTTTATTATCTCATCCTCGTCTATTTTTTGCGTTTTGGCGTTTTCTAGCACACTCCAGATCTCATCCTCTACGGCCTCGGCCTTGACGCCCGGATTACAAACGGCTAGCACGATGAGCAGGCTCTCGTCGATGTTGCTCATATTATAGACGTCCACGCTGTTTACGAGGCATTTTTCGTCTATCAAAACGCGCTGTAAAACCGAGCTTTGCCCGCTGCCTAGATACTCGGCTAGCGCTCCCAAACGCGGCTGATCCTCGTGATTAAACGGCGGGATTTTAAAGGCAAGTGCTAGCATCTCTACCTCGCTATCTTTGTAAATTTCAGCCCTTTTTGCGCCGTTTTGCTCGGGCTCGATACAGTGCAACTTAGGTAGCGGTTTTTTGTTTTTTATATTTTCAAAGTGCTTTTTGCCTAGCTCAAACGCGCTTTTTTTATCGATGTCGCCGCTGATTAGCAGGATCGCGTTTTGCGGCTGATAGTACGTCTCGTGAAATTCTTTTATATCATCTATCGTCCAGTTTCTTATGTCGCCGATAAAGCCGATCGGAGTCCAGTGATACGGGTGATAGCTAAAAGCGACGTTAAATAGCGTAAAGTATAAAAAGCCGATCGGAGAGTTGTCCATGCGCCATCTGCGCTCCTCGGTCACGACGTCGCGCTCGGGCTGGAATTCTTTATCTTTTAGGCTTAAATTTTCCATTATATCGGCGTAAAGCCTAAGAGCCTCGTCTAGGTTGCCCTTTGAGCATTTGACGAAATAATGCGTATAATCAAAGCCCGTGCTAGCGTTATTTACGCCGCCAAATCCCTTTACGATCTCGTCAAATTCGCCCGCTTTCATATTTTTCGTGGATTTAAAATTTAGATGCTCTAGCATGTGCGCGATGCCGCTTTTACCCATGGTTTCGTTTCGCGAGCCCACGCGGTAAAACACGTCCACGCTGATAACGCTAGAGCCCTTGCTAGCGGGGATATGGTAGATCTCAAAGCCGTTTTTGAGCTTTGTTTTGGAGTATTTTATAAGCATAAATTTCCTTAAATTTTGTTTTTTATATCGCAGCCCACCGCTTCGCTAATCGAGGCGAAATTATCCTCTTTTAAAAGCTTTAAAATACCTTCGTTTATCTGTTTTGCGATGTTTGGGCCCTTAAAGATGAAGGATGTGTAAATTTGAACCAAATTTGCGCCCGATTTTATGCGCGCGTACGCCTCTTCGGCGCTGTCTATGCCGCCGCTTGCGATCAAAACCGTTTTGCCGTAAAGCTCGCTAGCCACCGCGCTAAAAAGCTCGCGCGAGCGCTTGGCGATGACCTTGCCGCTTAGTCCGCCGAAATTTTGCAAATTTGGCGACTTTGATAGCGAATAATCCACGCTCGTATTATTTACGATTACGCCTTTTGCGCCGCTTTCTACGGCCGTTTTGCAGATCTGCACGGCTTTGTCGTCGTCCATATCGGGCGCGATTTTAAAGATTATCGGCTTTTTTGCGATCGGCGTAAGGCGTGCAAATAGGTCTTTTATAAAGCTTTCTTCTTGCAGTTCGCGTAGGTTCGGGGTGTTTGGCGAGGAGACGTTTATAACGAAGCAGTCGCAAATTTCGTTAAATTTAGTGACTAAAATTTCATAGTCTTTTATCGCTTCTTCGTTCGGCGTGATTTTATTCTTGCCGATATTGGCAAAAAGCGGTATCATAAATGGATAAAGCTTGCCGACGCGCGCGCTCAGGGCGTCTGCACCTTCGTTGTTAAAGCCCATCGCGTTTTGTATACTCTCTTCTTCGATGAGGCGAAAAAGGCGCGGTTTTGCGTTGCCATCTTGCGGTTTTGGCGTCACGGTGCCAAACTCCACGTGCCCAAACCCGAGCGCGGCCAGCGGGCGCAGCATGGTGGCGTTTTTATCAAAGCCGCCGGCGATTCCAACCGGATTTAAAAAGCTAGTTCCTAGCAAATTTTGCGAAAGAGCCGCGTCCGTGACGACACAGTTTTTGGCGACGATGCTATAAAGGCCCGGAAACACACAGTCTGAGATACTTAGCGTTTTTTCGACGATTTTGTGAGCGGTTTCAGGGTCAAATTTAAAAAATATGGATTTTAGTGTTTCGTAATTCAAATTTTATCCTTAAATTTTGAGCGATTTTATCAAATTTAGGCTTAAACAAGGGCTTCGCCTTTTAGTTTTGCGTAAATTTCGCAGCTCTTGCTAAGCGCCTCGTCGGTATCAAAACCGACCACTTTTCCGCCGCTGATAACGGCGATTTTATCGGCATTTTGCACCGTGCTTAGG
>JBHRQF010000174.1:0-3755 GCA_042645325.1 Campylobacter sp.
TTGTGATCTTATAAATAAAATTTCCTAATGATTGGAAAATTTGAACCATTATGATTAAAATCACGACGGTGTAGAGCATAATATCCGGGCGAAATCTCTGGTAGCCGTAGTTTATCGCAACAGATCCCAGTCCGCCGCCGCCGACCGCGCCCGCCATCGCCGAAAAGCCGATGATAACGATAAGCGTGAGCGTGATAGAAGCCACGATGCCGGGCAGCGCCTCTACGAACATCACCTTAAAAATGATCTGAAAATTTGAGCTACCGAAGCTTCTGGCGGCCTCGATGATGCCTTTATCGACCTCTTTTAGCGCGCTCTCGATAAGCCTAGCGATAAACGGTGCCGCGCCGATAGTAAGCGGAACGATAGCCGCGGTAGTGCCTATACTAGTACCTACGATCAGGCGCGTGAGTGGGAAAAGCACGATGATAAGGATGATAAAAGGAAAGCTTCTTAGCGTATTTACCGTGATGTCAAGCGCGATAAATAGCGGTTTGTTCGGCTTTAGACCGTCTTGCGCCGAAAGGACGAGCAAGATAGCGGGCACTAGACCTATGAGAAACGCTAAAAGCGTAGAAACCACGCTCATGTAAAGCGTCTCGCCGATAGCAGGAAGCAAAATGCGCTCGAAAACGTCGGGAAATTTAGAAAAATCTATGCCAAACATCACGCCACCTCCCATAATACGCCGCTTTGCTTGATATACTCGGTCACGCGCGCTTCGTCTTTTGGATCGACGTTGATGACGAGCGAGCCAAGTACGTTTTCGTTTAGCTTTTCAAGCTTGCCCCAGACGATGTTAAAGTCTATGTTTAGCGTGCGCGCCATGTGCGTGATGACGCTGTTTTGCGCGACTTCTTTTGGGAAAAAGAGCCTGATATTTATGCCCTCGCTCGGCAAAATTTCATCCTCGCCGAGGAATTCCTTCATCTTTTCGTCCGGTTTTAAAAATAGCTCCTCGATCGTACCGCTGCCTATTATCTTGCCGCTTTCTAGCAGCACTGCGCGGCGCGCGATGCTTTTTACGACCTCCATCTCGTGCGTGACCAAAACGACGCTGATGTTTAGCGTTTGGTTGATCTGCTTTAAAAGCTCTAGTATCGAGTTTGTCGTATTTGGATCAAGCGCCGAGGTAGCCTCGTCGGAGAGTAAAATTTTTGGACTTAGCGCAAGGGCGCGGGCGATAGCGACGCGCTGCTTTTGTCCGCCGCTTAGCTCGCCGGGGTAGCTTGCGGCTTTGTTTGCAAGGCCGACTAGCTCTAGCAGCTCGCTCACTCTTTTTTTGATTTCGCTATCTGAGTAACCCCAAAATTTAAGCGGAGTAGCGACGTTTTCAAACGCCGTTTTCCTCGCCATCAGCGCAAAGTGCTGAAATATCATCCCCACGTCTTTCCTAAGCTCTCTTAGCTCTTTATCTTTTAGCGCCGAGATTTCTTTGTCAAATACCTTTAGGCTGCCGCCTTGGTAGTCCTCTAGACCGTTTATGCAGCGAAGCAGGGTAGATTTACCCGCGCCGCTGTGGCCTACGATGGCAAAAATTTCGCCTTTTTCTACGGTTAGGCTGACGCCGTCTATGATCTGCGTCGCTCCGTAAAATTTCTTTAAATTTTCTATTTTTATCACTAACTTTCCTTGTTTTTGAAAACGCGTAAATTTATAAAATTTCGCGCCTTAGCTCATCTGCGCTCTTTGGCGAAAGAAGTGCCGGAGCGATGTCAAACACGCTAAATGCGCCGCGCTCGCCCTTTTGCGCCAAGCAATATGCCGCGCGGGCGTAAGCTACGAGCACGCTTGCGGTAAATTCGGGATTTGAATCAAGCTTTAGCAAAAACTCGATCAAGTGTTTATTTTCTCCGCGCTCGCCAGTCGCTCCGCTTCGCAGGACGAATCCTCCGTGAGGGATGCCGCCGTGCTCTTTTTTAAGCGTCGCAAGATCGATAAAATGCACGCTCGTGTCGTAGTCGGCGAAGTAGTTTGGCATCGTTTTTATCTCTTTTTCTATGCGCGCTTTATCGGCGCCGTCCTCGGCTACGACGTAGCACTCGCGCAGGTGCTTTTCGCGCGTGCTAAGTTTCGGGTTTTCGCCAGCGCGAACTCGTTCCAAGGCGCTTTCTATCGGCACGGTGTATTGGCGCGCATCCACGACGCCCTCGATTCTGCGGATAGCGTCGGAGTGGCCTTGGCTCACGCCTTTACCCCAAAACGTATAACTGCTGCCGTTTTCCAGCACGCTCTCGCCAAATAGTCTATTTAGCGAAAACAGCCCCGGATCCCAGCCTACGGCGATGATGCCTACATTTCCGCCCGCTTTGGCTGCGGCGTCTACGGCAGCGAAGTGCTCAGGGATTTTCGCGTGCGTATCGAAGCTATCGACGACATTGAAATTTAGCGCAAACTCAGGCGTCTGCGTCGGCAGATCCGTCGCGCTACCGCCGCAAAGCACCAAAACGTCAAATTTGCCCTTGTGCGATAAAATTTCGTCCGCGCTAAACACCGGCGCACCGCATGTTTTTACTTCGCTTGGATTTCTGCGGCTAAAAACTGCTGTTAATTCTAAATCCTTGCTATTTCTAGCGGCAAGCTCCACGCCGCGACCTAAATTTCCATATCCCAAAACTGCTATTTTTATTTTTTCGTTCATTTTTATCCTTCAAATTTTAAAATTTAGCGAGCAAAAACGGCGCGCTACCTATGAAATTTCACTTCATCAGCAAATAATAAATCACGTATATCCAGCTTAAAAATCCGTGAATTATCGCCCATAATATGCTTTTATTAGCTCCCCACGATAGCGCGACGGCTATGACCGTGCCTAGCGTAAATCCACCGATACTGCCTTTCATTTTTTCTCCTTGATTAAAATTTAGGTTCAAACGAGCGGACTACTCGCCAAACGCCTTTAGCTCGTCGCATACTTTGGCGAATTTTTCCTGCGCGCTTTGCAACCCTTCGCGGTTAGCTTCGACCACGGCTTGCGGGGCGGAGGCTACGAATTTCTCGTTATTTAGCATACTTGAGAGCTTTGCTATCTCTTTTTCTAGTTTGGTTTTTTGCGACCGCAGTCGCATGATCACCGCGCTCATATCCACGCCTTCAAGCGGCACGAATGCCTCCAAATTTTCGCTCACGTCGCGCGCTGCGTTTTCGATTTTGGCGTCGCAAAACTCGATCTGTTCGCATTTAGCTAGCAGCGCGATGTAGTTTGTCGCCTCGGTCAAATTTTCGTTTCCGTTTAGCTTGATGAAAGCTTTTGGGATTTTTGAGTTGCCTTGCTCGATGGTCGCCTTTGCGCGGCGGATCGCGACGATGGCTTCGATCACTAGCTCAAAGGTCTTTTCTATCTGCATGTCGCGCTCGTTGGCCTGCGGATACGCCTCTATCATGATCGAGCTCGCGCTCTGCAAATTTGAGCCGCTAAGCTCGTGGAAAAGAAATTCTGAGATAAACGGCATAAATGGACTTAGCAGTCTCATAGCCTCTTTAAATATCGCTCCAAGCTCCCTTACGCTGCCTTTATCGGCTTTGCTAAGTTCGATGCCCCAGTCGCAAAACTCGTCCCATAAAAATTTATAAATCGCATTTGCCGCGTCGTTAAAGCGGTAGGCGTCGATGTTCTCTCGCACTTCGCGCACGCACTCGTTAAAGCGGCTTAGCATGTATTTACCGAGTTTTGTTTCAATTTTGGCGTCGCTTAAATTTGCAAATTTAGACTCGTTTAGCAGCAGATATTTGCTCGCGTTGTAAAGCTTGTTCGT
>JBHRQF010000175.1:0-3751 GCA_042645325.1 Campylobacter sp.
TTATATCTGCGTTTTTGACTGTGAGACGGTGCCCGATACCGTGCTTTTGCGTAAAATTTACGGCTTTGAGGGAAGCGACGCGGAGGTGGCGAGGCAGGCGTTTGCCGCACAAAAAGCAGCAAGCGGAAGCGAATTTTTGCCCGTGATGTTTCACCGCGTCGTGGTGATCTCTGCGGTGATGGCGGACGAGTACGGTAAATTTTTGCGCGTAAGCACGATGAAGGGCGCAAACGAGCGCGAAATCCTAAATAAATTTATCGGTTTCGTAAACTCGCACAACCCGCGCCTGGTGAGCTTTAACGGACGGGGCTTTGACCTGCCGATGATTTTAACTCGCGCAATGAGGTACAACGTCTCGTTTCCGAGCTTTTACGAAGTCGAAAACAAGGAGCTCGGTAAAGGCAAATGGGACGGCAACTACCGCGACCGATATAGCGGCAAATTTCACTTCGATCTGCTCGATCACGTGAGCGAGTTTGGCTCCGTGCGCGGGCTAAAGCTCGATACGCTCTGCGCTAGCTTAAATTTGCCCGGCAAATACGACGTGCACGGTGATCAGGTGATGGAGCTGTTTTTTGACGGCAAGATCGACAAGATCAACGAATACTGCGAAAGCGACGTGCTAAACACCTACTGGCTATTCCTAAAATACGAGCTTTTGCGCGGAAATTTGACGCTGGACGACTACGCCGACGACATCTCGGTGATGAGCGAGTGGCTCGCGGCAAACTGCGCTCAGATGGGTTATACGCCGGTGTTTTGCGAGGCAGTCGAGCGCGAACTCGTGCGCCTTGAGACGCAAAACTACGAGGATGAACCGGAGCTTGACGAAGACGGCGAGCAGGTCGGGGCAGAGGAGTACTACACCGAAGAAAATATGCCCGAGATAAATTTAGACGAGCAGTGAGAATGGGCGCAAAAATACGCTAAAATAACGTCAAATCGTAAAGGAAAAAACATGAAAATTTTAGTAACCGGAACGGCGGGATTTATCGGATTCCATTTGGCAAATGCCCTTGCAAAAAGAGGCGACGAGGTCGTCGGATACGACGTGATAAACGACTACTACGACGTAAATTTAAAGCTAGCGCGCCTAAAAACGGCAGGCTTTGACGTGAGCGAGATCGAGCCTGGCAAGCTGATAAGCTCAAAAACGCAGCCCAATTTAAAATTTATAAAAGCCGATCTAGCCGACGGCGAGACGATGAAAAGGCTTTTTGAGAGCGAGAAATTTGACTGCGTCGTAAATTTGGCCGCTCAGGCGGGCGTTCGCTACTCGCTAATAAACCCGCAAGCCTACATCGACAGCAACGTCACGGGATTTATGAACATCCTTGAGTGCTGCCGCCACAACCAAACCGCAAATTTAGTCTACGCAAGCTCGAGCTCGGTCTACGGCCTAAACGAAAATATGCCTTTTAGCACGCACGAAGGCGTAAATCACCCGATCAGCCTCTATGCCGCGACTAAAAAAAGCAACGAAATGATGGCGCATACGTATTCGCATCTATTTGGCGTACCGACTACGGGGCTGCGATTTTTCACCGTTTACGGCCCGTGGGGACGCCCTGATATGGCGCTGTTTTTGTTCGTCGACGCCGCGCTAAAAGGCAAGAAAATCGACGTCTTTAACTACGGCAAGATGAAGCGCGACTTTACCTATGTGGACGACATCGTAAAGGGCATCATAAAATGCGTCGATAACCCCGCAAAACCAAACTCCGCGTGGGACGCGAAGTATCCGGATCCCGCCACGTCAAGCGCGCCGTTTAAGGTCTATAATATCGGCAATAATAGCCCCGTCGAGCTCATGGACTACATCAAGGCCGTCGAGCTAAAAATCGGCCGCGAGATAGAAAAAAACTTCCTCCCGCTTCAAGCCGGCGACGTGCCTGCGACCTTTGCGGACGTGAGCGATCTGGTGGCGGACTTTGACTATAAGCCCGCAACTAGCGTAAACGACGGGGTGGCTAGGTTTATCGAGTGGTACTGCGAGTTTTACGGGGTTAAAATTTGAGATTCTTCGCGCTCTTGCTGGCCGCCTTTTTAAATTTAGCTCTAGCGGCGCAGAGCGAAAATCTAAACAATACAGTAAGCGCAGGTGCTGCCAAAAAAGCTAAATTTGAGCTTTTAAAGCCTAGCGAATACAAAGGCCAAAACGTCGGTGGCTGGGTGGTTAGCGAGAAACTAGACGGCGTGCGCGCCTACTGGGACGGACGAAATTTGCTCTCTAGAAACGGTAAAATTCTAGCCGCGCCAGGAGGCTGGAGTGCGCATTTTCCGTCATTTGCACTTGACGGCGAGCTTTACACCGCGCGGGGCGAATTTGAAAAAATCCAATCGATAGTGATGGATAAAACGCCGAGTGTTACGGCGTGGAGCGAGATCAAATTTCACGTTTTTGATGTACCAGAAGCTAGCGGCGGGCTTTTAGAGCGGCTTAGCGAGCTTGAAAAATTTATTTTGCAAAATCCGCAGGCAGGGCAAAATTTAAAGATAATCAAGCAGGGAAAAGTAAAAGATAACGCCGAATTTGAGGCGTTTGCCGAGCATATCGTCGCAAATGGCGGCGAGGGCGCGGTCGCGCGAGAACCAAATGCGCCATACGAGCGAAAACGAAGCAAAAACGTGCTGAAATACAAAAAATTTAAAGACGCCGAGTGCGAGGTGACGGCGATAAACGCGGGCACGGGCAAATACGCCGGGCTCATGGGCTCGGTAACATGCAAGGCGCTTAGCGCTGCGGGCTCAAACTCGGACGAGCAAAGTGACGAGCTTTTACAACCCGCGCGCGAAGTAAAATTTAAGATTGGCTCTGGCTTTAGCGACTGCGACCGCGCAAACCCGCCTAAAATCGGCTCGATAATAACCTATAAATATCAAAATTTAACCGCGAAAGGGTTACCGAGGTTTCCGGTATTTTTGCGGGTTAGAGAGGATTAAATTTGGCCGTTTCGGGCAAATTTGCCCGCTGATTGCTTTGAGGTCGGTGTCGTAAATTTACGCTAAGCGCGTGATAGGGCGGCTAAATTTGGCGTGCGGGCTTGGCGGCGACGCATTTTTTATTTTACCTTTTTATCTTTTATGATAAAATCGGAAAATCTAAATTTCAAAAGGTAAATTTATGAAAATTTTAATAACAGGCGGAGCGGGCTACATCGGCTCTCACGTGCTAAAGGCGCTTTTAAAGCAGGGCGGGCACGAGATAACGGTCGTGGATAATCTCTGCAAAGGCACTACAAAGGCGCTTGACGCGCTTGAGAAAATCGGAAAATTTAAGTTCGTAAAGGCAAATTTAGAGGATGATTTAAGCGAGATTTTTGCGGAGGGCAAATTTGATGCGATTATCCATTTTGCCGCATTTATCGAGGTTTTTGAAAGCACGCAAGAGCCGCTAAAATACTACCTAAACAACACCGCAAACGTAGCTAAAATTTTAACCTATTGCAAAGAGTACGGCGTAAATAAATTTATATTTAGCTCCACGGCGGCGGTTTACGGCGAGCCCGAGATCGGCGAGGTCGACGAGCAAACCGCGGCAAATCCGATAAATCCCTACGGCCGAAGCAAGCTAATGAGCGAGTGGATCATCAAAGACTACGCCGCCTCAAATGAAAATTTCAAATTTGCGATTTTACGGTACTTTAACGTCGCGGGCGCCGACGAGGAGGGGCTCATCGGGCAAAACTATCCAAACGCCACGCACCTAATCAAAGTCGCGACGCAGACGGCTCTGGGTAAGCGAGAAAGC
>JBHRQF010000176.1:0-3746 GCA_042645325.1 Campylobacter sp.
GACTCTGTTATCATGGTCGATAGCGTGGCTCGCGGGCTAAATTTGAGCTATGAGATGTTGTTTTGCGAACGTATTCTTGCGCCGAATAACCCAGAGTGCGAAATCGCGATGGTTAGTGAAAAAGACGACGTGGTGCTAAACGACGAGCTGATTAGGAGCTTTGGCATTAGCTACGACTTCGTTTATGGCGAGGCGGATCGCAAATACGACGAAAAAATCCTAAAAAACGTATATAAATTTAGAAAAGGAAATTTAATCGGTGATCTAAAGGATAGAAATATCCTGCTCGTCGATGAGGGCTGCGAGACGGGTCTTACAGCGCTAACCTGCCTAAAAACGCTCATGCGCGAGCGAGTAAAATCAGTCACCTACGCCACACCGCTCATCGCTACCGACGTCGCCGCAGCTATTGCGCCGCTAGTGGATGAAATTTACGCCGTGCACAAGATCGCAAATTTTATCGAGGTGGATTTTTACTACGAAAACAAAATCGAACCAAAACCAGAAACCGTGCTTTCCATATTAGAGGAGAGTCCATTTTATATACCATTACAAAAACAAGGAGATATCAGGACATGCAGTATTCAATAGAAGTCAATAATCAAGTTGAAATTTATGATATAAACAAGGTCGCCAAGCAAGCTAGCGGCGCGGTGCTTTTGCGCGTGAAAAATACCGTAGTTTTGGCTACCGTAGCTCGCGAGGACACGCAAGTTAGCGAGGATTTTTTACCGCTAACGGTACAATACATTGAAAAAACGTACGCAGCGGGTAGGATTCCCGGCGGCTACGTAAAAAGAGAGACTAAACCGGGGGATTTTGAGACGCTAACTTCGCGCATCATCGACCGCTCGCTACGTCCGCTCTTTCCAAAGGGTTACGCATATCCGACGCAAATCGTCGTTATGGTTCTATCTTGCGATCCTGAGGTTGATTTGCAAGTTGTCGGTCTAAATGCCGCTTCGGTCGCGCTTTATCTTAGCGACATCCCGGTAAATGCGCCTGTTTGCGGCGTGCGCGTGGGATATATTGATAATAAATTCGTAATCAATCCTAGCAACTCCGAGCTAAAAACCTCTGCACTTGATCTCTATGTTGCGGGCGTTAAAGACGAACTTTTGATGATCGAGATGAGAAGTATCGCGACTAAAAAAGACGAAATAATGCCTATCGCGCTAGATCCCATGATGGATCCGAATTTGGGCGGCGGTGTGATAGCGATGCAGGACATGAATGAATTTAGCGAAGATCTCATCGTGGAAGCGATCGCAGAAGCTGGCAAGGCTATACTTCGCGCCTCAAACGCCTACGAGGAGGCATTTAGTCAGCATAAAAAAGAAGACGCGCAACTAGAGCTAAAACCGGAGATCGAAAACGATAGTGTCGCGGTTTATTTAAACGAATTTTATAAAAACGACGTAAAAGCTGCGATAAATCAGATGGCCAAAAGCGAGCGTGCTAGCGAACTAACCAAGATCGCTAAGCAAATTTTGACCGACGAAGTAGCTCAAAAAGAGGGCTGGGAGGAGGAGGTCGTCTCTAACGTCCTAGCTAAATTTAAGAAAAAAATCGTCCGAGAGCAGATCATAAACGAGGGCATTCGCGCCGACGGCAGAGGGCTTAAAGAGGTTCGCCCGATTAGCATCGAGACCAATATCCTGCCAAACGTTCACGGCAGCTGCCTCTTTACCCGCGGTCAGACGCAGGCTCTCGTAGTAGCCACTCTAGGCACCGACGGCGACGCCCAGATGTATGATATGCTAACGGAAAAAGGCGCCGTGACGGATAAATTTATGTTTAACTATAACTTCCCGGGTTTTAGCGTCGGCGAAGCTAGCCCGCTAAAGGCTCCGGGCAGACGCGAGCTGGGTCACGGCAATCTCGCTAAACGCGCGCTTGCGCCTAGCATCGATGTAAATTCGCCTTACACGATCAGACTCGTGTCCGAAATTTTAGAAAGTAACGGCTCAAGCTCGATGGCTAGCGTTTGCGGCGGCTCTTTAGCGCTAAGGGCTGCGGGCGTTGATACGCCAAAACTAGTAGCTGGCGTTGCTATGGGACTGATTTTTGAGGGCGAAAAACACGCCGTGCTAACCGACATAATGGGGCTAGAGGATCACGACGGTGACATGGACTTTAAGGTCGCGGGCAGCAAAGACGGCATAACCGCGCTTCAGATGGATATAAAGCTGGGCGGCATCAGCCTTGACGTGCTAAAAGAGGCGCTTTTGCAGGCGCGCGAGGGCAGGCTGCATATATTAAATTTGATGGAAAAAGCAAATGAAAATATCTCAGTAAACGAAGATATACTCCCTAAACTAGAGCTCTTTAGCGTTGATCCGGGCAAGATTGTTGACATCATCGGACAAGCCGGTAAAACGATAAAAGAGATCATAGAGAAATTTGACGTTGCTATCGATCTAGATCGCGAAAAAGGCGAGGTAAAGATCGCCGGCGCGCAAAAATCAAGCGTAGATGCAGCTAAAGACTACATCATCCAAATCGTCTCAAAAGATAACGGCAAGGGCTTTGGCGGTAGAAGAGGCGGCAAAGACGGCAAGCCTCACAAGGCGCCTGAGTTTAATATCGGAGACGAATTTGAGGGCGAGGTAAAAAGCGTGGTAGAATTTGGCGCCTTTATCGGGCTTCCGGGCGGCGTGGACGGACTTTTACACATCTCAAAGATCAAAACGCCACTAAAAGCCGGCGATAAGGTCAAAGTAAAAATCAGCGAGCAAAAAGGGCACAAAATTTCCCTTTCTCTAGCGCAATAAATTTAAAGGAGAACCGATGCAGTATAAAAAAATATTTTTCCCAATCGGCGCGGGCGACGACGTAAAAGAGCGTATCAGAGGGGCTTTGCTGGTCGCTAAGCATTTCAACAGCCACATCGAGATTTTGGCTTGCCAGCTAGATCCAGGCGTCGTTTATAATATGAAAATGACGCTTCGAGGCGGCGTGCTTTACGATGAGTTTTTAAAGGCTGCGAAGGCTGAACTTGGCGTCGAGCACGAGCGCAACGAGACTATTTTTCATAAACTTTGCGAAGAGCTAGACGTTCAGATTAGCGACGAGCCGATCGAGGGCAAGACGACGGCTAAATTTACCACAAAAAGCGGCAAGCGAAGCGTGGTGGTCGAGCAGGAGTCTAAATTTTGCGATATGGTAGTTGCCGCAGTACCGCTTGACGGTAAGATCACCGGTACTTTTGAAGCAGCGGTGCTAAAAAGCGGCAAAACGGCTATCACGATACCAAGGCGCATAACGAGCTTTAAGGCCGACAATATCCTAGTTAGCTGGAACGGCTCGACGCAAAACTCGCGCGCCGTAAGTAGCTCGATCGAACTGCTAAAAAAAGCTAAAAAAGTGCATTGTATCACTTGCATGCCGCACTCTGGCGACGGTAGCGCAGAGGAAAATCTAAAAAAACTAGAAGAGTACCTAAAACTGCACGACATACAGGCGACTTACGAGGTCGTGAGTACGACTTCGGTGCCGGGCGAGGCGTTGCTGCGTAGCGCTAAAGAGGGCGGATTTGACCTTATCGTGGCGGGTAGATACGGTGAAAACGGCTTTTTGGAGATATTTTTGAGCGGTACCTCGAGATATTTCCTTAAAAATACGACGATACCGGTATTTATGTAAGACAAAATTTGGAGCCAAGATTTCAAATTTAACGTTTGGCTCCGTGGTAAATTTAAGCGACTGGCCTTTTATAAGAGGTCAATTGGTTTATATTTTATGAC
>JBHRQF010000177.1:0-3731 GCA_042645325.1 Campylobacter sp.
CCTCTACAAACTCGTATGGGTAAAGGTAAGAGCGGCGTAGAAGAGTGGGTAATGAATATAAAACCGGGCAGGATCATTTTCGAGATGACCGGCGTTAGCGAAGAGGTTGCTAAAGAGGCGCTTATGCTTTCGATTCATAAACTACCTTTTAAAACGAAAATCGTAAGTAGGGAAAGCGAAAATGAAATATACTGATTTGAAAGATAAAGATTTGGCTGAGCTAAATTCTATGTTGAAACAAAGTAAGTTGCTTTTATTTACGGCTAGACAAAAGCTAAAAACTATGCAGCTAAGCAATCCTAACGAGATTCGCGCTATCAAAAAAGATATCGCTAGAATCAACACCGCTATTAAAGCGAAATAAGGATAGGTTATGGCATTTAAAAGAGAAATTCAAGGCGTAGTCGTAAAGAAGGCGGGCGATAAAACAGCTACCGTTTTGGTAGAGCGAAGGGTTATGCACCCTAGATATAGAAAGATCGTAAAAAGATTTAAAAAATATCTAATCCACGATGAAAATAACGTCGTAAAGATCGGCGACACCATATCTGCGATCGAGTGCAGACCGCTAAGCGCTAGAAAATCGTTTCGCTTAAAAGCGGTTTTGAAAACAGGAGTTGAATAATGATACAGAGTTTTACCAGACTTGCGGTAGCTGATAATAGCGGCGCAAAAGAACTTATGTGTATTAAAGTTTTGGGCGGCAGCAAAAGAAGATACGCCACAATCGGCGATATCATCGTTTGCTCTGTAAAAAAAGCGCTCCCTAACGGCAAGATTAAGCGCGGTCAAGTAGTAAAAGCCGTAGTCGTTCGTACGACTAAAGAGTTGCACAGAGGCAACGGCTCGCTAATTAGATTTGATGAGAACGCAGCCGTTATTTTGGATTCAAAAAAAGAGCCGATCGGTACTCGTATTTTCGGTCCTATCGGTAGAGAGGTCAGATACGGCGGTTTTATGAAGATCGTTTCGCTGGCTCCGGAGGTTTTATAATGGCAGTAAAATTTAAGATTAAAAAGGGCGATCAAGTAAAGATCATCGCAGGTGACGATAAGGGCAAAACAGGCACCGTTAAGGCTGTGTTCCCTAAAAAAGCTCAAGTTATCGTCGAGGGTTGTAAAATGGCTAAAAAGGCTATCAAACCAACCGAGCAAAATCCGCAAGGCGGCTTTACAAGCAAAGAGATGCCTATGGATATTTCAAACGTTGCGTTGGTAGAGGGTTGATTATGAGCAGACTAAAAGATAAATACGCTAATTCCATCAGAGCTGCTTTGCAGAAAGAATTTGATATAAAAAATCCTATGCTTATCCCGGCGCTTGAAAAGATCGTTATCAGCGTAGGAACGGGCGAATCGAGCAAAGACCAAAAAGTGCTTCAAAATATGGCCGATACTATCTCGCTGATCGCAGGTCAAAAAGCGCTTATTGTCAATGCAAAAAAATCGGTTGCCGGCTTTAAAGTGCGCGAAGGTTTTCCGGTAGGCATAATGGTTACGTTACGAAAAGAGCAGATGTTCGCCTTCCTAGACAAACTGATCTCTATCGCGCTTCCTAGGGTTAAGGATTTCCGAGGGCTACCTAGAGCGGGTTTTGACGGACGCGGCAATTACAACTTCGGTTTGCAAGAGCAGCTGATGTTCCCAGAGGTCGAATACGATCAAATTTTAAGAACTCACGGTATGAATATAACCGTCGTAACGACTACAAATAATGATAAAGAGGCATTTAAATTGCTAGAACTATTCGGCATGCCTTTTGCAAAAGGAAAATGATATGGCAAAAAAATCAATGGTAGCCAAGGCGAAACGCCCCGCTAAATTTAGCACTCGCGCATATACCAGATGTCAAATTTGCGGTCGTCCGCACTCCGTTTATAAGGATTTTGGAATTTGTCGCGTTTGCCTTCGCAAGATGGCAAACGAAGGTTTGATCCCGGGTCTTAAAAAAGCAAGCTGGTAAGGAGAAGAGATGATTAACGATCTTATTTCAGATGGACTAACTCGCATAAGAAATGCTGCGATGCGAAGGCTAGATACGACTAAGCTTTTTCACTCAAACGTAGTCGAGGCTATGCTTAAAATTTTAGCCGAGAAGGGCTATATCGAGAGCTACAACGTAGTAGAGGAAAACAATAAAAAGATCATCAACGTAGTGCTTAAATACGACGAAAAGGGCAGAAGCGTGATAAACGAAGTTAAAAGAATTTCAACTCCGGGTCGCCGCGTATATCAAGGCAAAGACGAGATCAAGCGCTTCAAAAACGGCTACGGAACCGTCGTCGTCAGCACAAGCAAAGGCGTTATGAGCGGTATCGACGCGCACAAAGCGGGCGTCGGCGGCGAAGTGCTTTGCACGATCTGGTAAGAAGTTTCTACTTTTTATGGCATTGTGGTATCCATTCGTAAAAGTAGACATACCCTAGACAAATAAAAAGGAAAATTATGTCAAGAATTGGTAAAAAACCGATCTCTATTCCAAACGGCTTAGAGGTCAAAATCGACGGCTCGTCGTTAAAATTTAAAAAATCAAATAACGAAAAAGAGCTTGATTTAAAAGGTCATGTCGATGTAAAAATCGAAGACGGAAAGATAGAATTCTCATCTAAGGGCGAGGATAGACAGAGCAGGGCGTATTGGGGAACATACCGCGCTTTGGCCAATAATATCGTCCTTGGTCTTACCGAGGGCTTTTCAAAACAGCTCGAAATCAACGGCGTCGGCTACAGAGCCGCAATGAAGGGTAAGGTGCTTGAGTTAAATTTAGGCTTTTCGCATCCGATAAATTTTGAATCTCCAAAGGGGATTGAAATTTCCGTAGATAAAAACGTCGTAACTATCAAAGGCGACGACAAGCAGCAAGTAGGCCAAGTGGCAGCCGAGATCAGAGGATTCAGACCGCCTGAGCCATATAAAGGCAAGGGTATTAAGTATCTTGAAGAGCGCATTATCCGCAAAGCCGGAAAAACAGCTAAGAAATAAGGGTTGAGAAATGACACAGAACGTATTAAAAAGAAAGATCTCTTTACGAATCAAGAGAAAAAGAAGAATTCGCGCTAAAATTTCAGGCGTCGCATCTTGCCCTAGAATTTCTATTTTCAAATCCAATAGAACCGTCTACGCCCAGGCTATCGACGATGTAGCGAGCGTAACTTTGTGCGCCAGTAGCGGTAAGGTTTTAAATTTAAAGGCGAACAAAGAGGGCGCGGCTAGTCTAGCTAAAGATTTGGCTTCCAAGCTAAAGGATAAAGGTATCTCCGAGGCGCTTTTCGATCGCAACGGCTATTTGTATCATGGCGTAATCGCAAGCTTTGCCGAGTCGCTACGCCAAAACGGCATCAAACTATAACCCAAAGGAATGATTGTGGAAAAGTATAATAGAGAAGAATTCGAAGAGGTAATCGTCAATATCGGTAGGGTTACGAAGGTCGTTAAAGGCGGTAGAAGGTTTAGGTTTACGGCTCTTATCGTAGTAGGCAATAGAAACGGCTTGGTAGGCTTCGGCTTTGGTAAGTCCAAAGAGGTTCCCGACGCGATTAAAAAAGCGGTAGACGATGCGTTTAAAAATATCATCAAGGTAAATTTAAATGGCTCTACTATCACTCACGATATCGAAGTCAAATACAATGCGAGCAAAATTTTACTTAAGCCGGCGAGCGAAGGTACCGGCGTTATCGCAGGCGGTTCAGTCCGCCCGGTTTTAGAGCTTGCGGGTGTTAAAGATATCCTCACT
>JBHRQF010000178.1:0-3728 GCA_042645325.1 Campylobacter sp.
ATGCCGCACATCCGCGTGATGTTTAACGCCAACGGCTCGACCTTCACCCGCCACCCGGACACCAACCGCGCGGTCGAGGCGATGAAAAAGATCGAAGCGATCATCACCACCGAGCCCTTTTGGACGAGTACGGCGAGGCTCAGCGACATCGTGCTGCCATCGGCTCTTGAGTGCGAGCGCACGGATATCGAGTTTGCAAACTCCACTAGCGAATACCTTTTTGCGATTAAGCCGCTAGTAAAGCCTACGGGCGAGAGCAAAAGCGACTTTGAGATCGCGCGGCTCATCTGCGCGCAGTGGGGCGAGGAGCACGAGCAGGCCTTTAGCGAGGGTAAAACGGAGCTTGAGTGGGTGAAGGAAATCTACGCCGATGCAGTCCAAAAAGCCGAAGGCATGGGCATAGCGATGCCGAAATTTGATGAGTTTTGGCAAAAGGGCTACGTTAAATTTGATAAAATCGACGAGAAAAAGCGGTACTTCACAAACTACGCGGACTTCCGTGCCGATCCCGAGAAAAACGCGCTAAAAACCCCGTCGGGCAAGATCGAGCTCTACTCCGAGGCGGTCGAAAAGTTAGGCTATCCCGACTGCCCGCCGCACGCGACGTGGATGGAGCCGTTTGAGTGGCTGGGCGGCGACGTGAGCAGATACCCGGTCGCCATCAGCGGCGCGCACTCTAAATTTAGACTCCACTCGCAGCTAAACAACTCGCTCATCCGCAACTACGCCGAGATCGCGGGCCGCGAACCCGCGCTAATTAGCCCCGCCACGGCAAAGGCGCGCGGCATAAAAACGGGCGACGTGGTGAGGATATACAACGACCGAGGCGAGATACTTTGCGGCGCGCTGGTGAGCGATACGGCGCAAGATAACGTCGTGATCGTAAGCGAAGGCGCGTGGTACGATCCTGCCGTTTGGGGCGAGAAAAGCCTTTGCAAACACGGCAACATAAACGTGCTAACCAAGGACGTACCGAGCTCCCAGCTCTCGCAAAGCAACACCGCGCACACGAGTATGGCGCAGATCGAGAAATTTAAAGGCGAACTGCCGAGTGTAACGGCGTTTGATAGGCCCGCGACGATAGAGGCTTAGGCTTTGTGATTTAAATTTGAGCGGTTAAATTTGGCCGCTCAAATTGACTATTTTTTAAATTTATCCGCTCAAATTTAGCATCAAATTTAACTCAAATTTGACCGCGTCCGCGCTTGCTCCGCGCCGCTAAATTTAAATTTGCTTTCAAATCAGCCGTTTTTTTGCCTAAAATTTGTAAAATTAGCCCAAAAAAAAGGATAAAAAATGAGCCAAAAAACGCTAACGATCATCGACACTTTCGGATTTTTTTTCAGACTTTACTACGCGATGAGCGGACTAAAAAACCGCGAAGGCAAGCCAAGCGGCATGGTGAGCGGCTTTGCTAGCTTTATCATGAATCTGCGCCAGGAGTTTGCCAGCGACTACATCATCTTCGCGCTAGATAGCAAGGGCAAGACGCTGCGCCACGAGATCCTAGGCGAGTATAAAGCCAACCGCTCCGAGCCGCCCGCCGCGCTAAAAGAGCAGCTACCCGTGTGCATAGAAATGATAGAAAAAATGGGTCTAGCCGCCGTGAGCCGCGAAGGCTACGAGGCCGACGACATCATCGCTAGCGTCGTAAAGGAGTGCAAGCAGAGGGGTATATTCGTACGTATCGTAACGCACGATAAAGACCTATATCAGCTCATCGAGGACGGCAAAGTAAGCATCTATAGCCCCCAAAGCAAGATCGACCACGATAGCGCGAGCTGCATAGAAAAATACGGCGTTCCGCCAAGCTGCATACGCGATTTTCTCGCGATCGCGGGCGATAGCTCGGATAATATCCCCGGCGTAAAAGGCATCGGCGCGGTAGGCGCCAAAAAGCTACTAAACGAATTTGGCAGCCTAGAAAACATCTACGAAAACCTGCCGCTAGTGCGAAACGAGCGTATCCGTGGGATGCTGGCAGAGGGGAGAGAGAGTGCGTTTTTGAGCAAGCGCCTAACCTCGCTCTTTGACGACGTGCCTGACGTGCTCGATCTAAAAAGGGCGGAATTTCCCGAGCAAAATCCGCTCGTAAAAGTCGCCGATACTCTGCGAGAATACGATCTAAACCGCCTTTTAAAAGCACTGCAAAACAGCGAAAATGCGGGCGAAAACGCGGAATTTAAGCTCGGCTTTAACGCGCGGCTTTTAACGGACGAGAGCGAGATCGAGCGACTGCTGGCAAATATAGACGCAGATACGCTCGTGGCCTTTGACACCGAGACCACGGACGTCGATACGCAAAACGCCCGTCTGGTCGGCTTTAGCTTTTGCTTTAACGACGAGGAGGCCTACTACGTGCCCGTGGCGCACGAGTATCTGGGCGCGCCGAAGCAGGCGAGCGAGAAATTTGCCGCCTGGGCGATCTCGCAAATTTACAAAGGCTGCGTGATCGGGCAAAATTTAAAGTACGATTTTAAGGTCGTAAAGCGAAATCTAGGGCTCGAGCCGCCCGTAAATTTTAAAGACACGATGATACTGGCGTGGCTCATGGATCCAGGATCTAGCGTCGGTATGGACGCGCTAGCCAAGCGGCTCTACGACTACGACACGATAAAATTTGAAGACGTGGTAAAGCGCGGCGAGACCTTCGCGTCCGTAGCGCTGGAAAACGCGGCAAAATACGCCGCCGAGGACGCGTGGATAACGCTCAAATTTTACAAAAGCTTTTTAAATTTGCTTGATCCGGAGCTGCTCGCGCTTGCAGGTAAGCACGAGTTTCCTTTCATCCTCACGCTATTTGATATGGAGCGCGAGGGCATCGCGATAAATCAGAGGAAAATGCAAAATTTGATCCTGCGAAACGACGCTAAGATCAAGGCCTTAACGAGCGAAATTTACGAGCTAACGGGCGAAAATTTTAATATAAACTCCGTTAAGCAGCTAGGCTCGGTGTTGTTTGAACACCTAAAACTACCCGTAAAGAAAAAGACAAAAACCGGCTACAGCACCGACGAGGCCGTATTGGCCGAGCTTATCGAGGAGCACTCCGTCATCCCTAAACTGCTCGAGTACCGCGAGCTATATAAGCTGCAAAGCACATACTGCGAACCGCTGCTAAATTTAGCCAAAAAAGACGCTAATAGCAGGATATACACGAACTTTATCCAGACGGGAACGAGCACCGGCAGGCTCTCGTCTAAAAATCCGAACCTGCAAAATATCCCCGCTCGCGGCAACCTAGCTAAGGACGTGCGCGGCTGCTTTGAGGCTAAAAGCGGCTTTAGCTTCGTAGGGCTTGACTATAGCCAGATCGAGCTGCGACTGCTCGCGCATTTTAGCCGCGACGAGGCACTTTTGCGGGCGTTTGCGAACGACGAGGACATCCACGCGCGCACAGCGATTAGTATATTCGGCAGCACCGAGGGGCAAAACCGCGCGGTGGCTAAGAGTATAAATTTCGGCCTCATCTACGGCATGGGCTCGAGCAAGTTGGCAAATCAAGTAAGTATCACGCGCGCCGAAGCTAAGGAGTATATCGAGCGCTATTTTAAAGCTTTCCCTACGATAAAGGGCTTTTTAGAGGGTATAAAAACGGCCGCGAAAAACGAGGGCTTCGTGCGCACGCTGCTGGATAGAAAGCGGCTGTTTGACTTTACTACCGCGACGCCGATGCAAACGGCTATGTATGAGCGCGAGGCCGTAAATACGATATTTCAAGGCTCGGC
>JBHRQF010000179.1:0-3716 GCA_042645325.1 Campylobacter sp.
GGCTTAAATTTGAGCGCAAATTTAAGCTCCGTGCTAAACTTGTAATACAAATATTACTTATTTTATGAGCCGTTTGGCTCAAATTTGCGAAAATTATTTAAATTTGGGTCCAAATTTGACGCGCCTAGACCCGCACCGCAAAAATGCTAGCGATTAAATTTATAAAATTTAAACCAAGCTTACGCCGTCAAATTTAGCGGTAAATTTGACGCATTAAGTCCTAAAACTGCGGTTTGCCGCCGTTTGATTTCGCGCCATTTACGAAGTCGATCGCTATTTTTTGGCAGGCCTTTTTGTCCTTTTTCTCAAGACACAAAGCCTCAAGCTCTTCGCGGCTCATACCTTTGTAATCAGCCACCGTTTTGGTCGTGCCGCCCATATAAAGCCACGCAAGAAAACCCAAAATAAACAGGATAAAAATTAGTCTCGCCACGCCCGCTCCTTTGTAAATTTATTTTAATGATACAGCGGCGGGGGTTAAATTTAGCTTGATTTTGCGCTAAATTTGACGAGATGCGGCACTCAAATTTAAAAAACAGTCTCGCGGTAAAAATCGCCGCGAAACCCGGTAAAACGATGGCCGCGGCGTTGGTAAATTTTACGCCGAACTCGCTAAATTATTTTACCTTCTTGCCGTTTTTATAGCTTGCGAAAATTTCGCTCGTACCGTCCTTTTTAAACGCGATCACATCATAGTCCTCGACGATGCCGCCCTGCTCCATGCCTGGGCTTCCCAGCGGCATGCCGGGTACCGAGATACCTACGACGTCAGCCGGTTTGGCGGCTAAAAGCGCCTTTATCTCTTCGGCCGGCACGTGCCCCTCGATAGCGTAACCTCCGACTATACCGGTGTGGCAGCTAGATAGCTCCAGCGGAACGCCGTATTTGTTTTTCGTTTCGATTATCGCGTTCGTTTTGTGTTCTACGATTTCAAAGCCGTTTTTTTTCATTATCTCGCCCCACTTTCCGCAACAACCGCAGTCCGGGCTTTTATAAACTTCGATCGTCTCGCCCCCCAGAGCCGCCGACGCAAGCGCCGTAAGTAGCGCAAATCCCAAAATAGTCTTTTTCATTTTCATCCTTTGTAAAAAATTCGCCGGATTTTAACGTAATACGTATAACAGCAATCTAACGCGCATAAATTTAGCCTGGTTTTGCTATACTTTGCGACTAAATCTCAAATTTAAAGGCAAATAGATGTTTTCGTCGTTTTTCGCGAATAAAAAATGGGCAGCGTGGGCGTATTTCGGGCTCGCGGCGCTGCTAATCTCGACCTACGCGCAAGTACAGATGATAGTGCTTCTAAACAACTGGTACAAGGACTTTTACGATATTTTGCAAAACGTCAAAGATCACACGATAGAGGATTTTTGGACTTGCGTGCTTAGATTTGCCAAGATCGCCTTCCCATACGTCCTGCTTGCGACGATGACGAACTATTTCACGCGCCTTTGGACGTTTAAGTGGCGCGAGGCGATGACGTTTGACTACATAAAATACTGGCGTAACGTCAAAACCGATATCGAAGGCAGCTCGCAACGTATCCAAGAGGACATCTACCGCTTTGCCAAAGTGGTGGAAAATTTAGGCTCGCAAGTAGCCGACGCCGTGATGACGCTCATCGCCTTTATACCGATACTTTGGGCGCTTAGCGGGCAGGTCGATATCCCGGTGCTCGGCAAAAGCGAAGGCTCGCTCGTGTGGATCGCGCTAACGGTTAGCATCGGCGGGCTAGCGATCTCGTGGTTTGTGGGCATCAAACTGCCGGGGCTTGAGTACAACAACCAAAAAGTAGAAGCCGCGTTTAGAAAAGAGCTCGTTTACGCCGAGGACGACAAGGCAAACTACGGCGCGCCCGAGAAACTCGAAGGGCTATTTCACGATCTAAAACGAAATTATTACAGGCTATTTTTACACTACGGATACTTTGATATCTGGAGATATATGTTTGGCCAAAGCATGGTCATCGTCCCGCTCATCGCGATGGGTCCTAGCGTGCTCGCAGGCACTATAACTCTGGGCGTGATGATGCAAGTCGTAAATGCCTTTAGCCAAGTGCGCGGATCGCTCGCAGTGTTTATGAACAACTGGACGGTCATCACGGAACTGCGCTCTATACATAAAAGGCTTAAGGAATTTGAGAAAAATATCGAGTACAAACGCGTTAGACTGGATGAAAATTTACAAAGCGAGCCGGCGTAAATCAGGCTCTTTTAAATTTAGCTTTTGATTACGCAGCAACTTGCTTTATTTGACTCACGCCCATACCGCGGACCGCTCAAATTTAGCTTTGACTCGTACGCAAATTTGACGGCTCGCTCGGTTGCAAATTCGGCAAATTTAACGAACTCGCGGTTTTTAAATTTGACGGCTTGCGAGCGGCGATCAAATTTGAGTTTGCGCAGTCGCATCCAAACCGACCAAACCGAGCCACTAAAATTTGCCGAATTTGACCCGAATACTCAAAATGCGGATCCGTTTAAACCAGCCCAAACGGAGCAATTTACGCCGTCAAATTTCAAAAACGCAAATTTACCAGCCGTTTCTTTACAAATTTGCCGCCGTTAAGCCAAATTTAAACGCCTATTTACGAATTTATAGCTGTTTTAGAGGTATAATCGCCAAAATCTCGCAAAGGATGAAAAATGACGATAAGAAAAATTATTTTACTCGCCGTATTTACCGCGACGATGCTGACGGGCTGCTTCACTAGCTCGACTAGCGGCGGCGCGCTAGGCGAAAACAGACGCCAAATGTTTCTAGTCGGCGAACAGGAGATGAACGAGGCTGCAGCCAAAGCCTACGTGCAGACGCTCAGCGGCGCGCGCAAAAAGGGGACGCTAAATATCGATCCCGTGATGACCAAAAGAGTACAAGACGTCGCCAAACGCCTGATCGCGCAGGTTGGGGCATTTAGGGAGGACGCGCTCAAGTGGAAATGGGAAGTAAACGTGATCGACGAAAATACGATAAACGCGTGGTGTATGCCTGGCGGCCGCATCGTCGTTTATAGCGGCATAATCAAAAATCTCTCGCTCACAAACGGCGAGCTAGCCGCAGTCATGGGACACGAGATCGCGCACGCACTACGGGAGCATAGCCGCGAGCAAGCCAGTACGGATATGCTCAAAAACGTAGGCATTTTCGCCGTTTCGCAGGCTGCGGGACTAGGCGATCTAGCTACCGGCGCCATAAATATGGCCGCGCAGTACACCATCTCGTTGCCGTTTTCTCGCTCGCACGAGCGCGAGGCCGACCACATCGGCACGGAGCTGATGGCGCGCGCGGGCTACGATCCTAAGGAGGCGGTAAACGTCTGGGTCAAAATGTCGCAAAAAAGCGGCGGTAGCGTGCCTGAGATACTGAGCACCCACCCGTCCAGCCAAAGCCGCATCGCCGATCTGCGCGAGGTCGCAGCCAAGCTCGAATCGATGTATCTGCAAGCTAAAAAGTAAAATTTAGCTTGCTTAGCGGCTCTTTTAAAACGCTTGCGGCCAGCTATTTGAGACGGCCGTGCTGGCGTTTTATATATTTTGCAAGGCGGATAGAGGAGTGCAACAAGCTCAGATAATGTCCGCCACATGTTAAAAATTTAAACTCTTATTTTAAATTTGCCGCCAAGTTTTTGATTTGCTCCAAAGGCGGCAAATTTATTTTTACTTATGATTTTTGCTTGAGTCTTTTTTGGTCATCAAATTTGCTAGTAAATTTGCAAA
>JBHRQF010000180.1:0-3708 GCA_042645325.1 Campylobacter sp.
CTAAATAAATTTCTACCCCGCCCTCTCATCCTAAAAATTTACGCCGCCGCGATAAACTCAGGCGTAGTCAGCATTGAAAAAACGCTGGAAAAACCGCGCGTAAAAAGCAAATATCAAAAATCCAAAAAGCTGCCCGAGCGCGATAAGGCGCAGGATAAGGTGATCTTTAACGACAATTTTACTAGGTTTTGGTTTTATTTCATCGAGCCAAATTTAGCCCTTTTAAAAAACGGCGAAAAGGCCGCGCTGATGGAGATTATTAGACGCGAGTTCGACTCGTATGCTGGCTTTGGCTTTGAGCTGCTTTGCCGCGAGCTTTTGGCCTTTAGGCTAGGTATCGAGCCCACGCGGGTGCGGAGTCTGTGGGCGAAAAATATCGAGATAGATATATTTTTGAGCCTAGACGGACGTATCATCGTCGGAGAAGCTAAATTTAAAGAGCATAAAATTTGCAAAAACGTGGTAAATTTACTCCTTAAAAAATGCGAACGCCTAGGCTTTGTACCGGACGCCGTCGCGCTATTTTCCAAAAGCGGCTTTAGCAACGAAGTCGGCCGCCTAAAAAACGACCGAATTTTACTTTTTGATTTAGAAAATTTCGAGGAGCTTTTATGACTCAGATCGACAAAACCAGCGTCCAAGACGGACTAAAAAGCCTGATCGAGCAGACCTATCTGATAGAGCGCGAGTATAAAAACCTAACGGCGTCCTATGCGAATTTGCAAGGCTTTATCAAAGATATCGTGGAGATTTTGCCCAATGCGATCTGGGTTTTGGACGAGGCGGGCGAGATATTTTTACAAAACTCAGAAGCTCTAAAACTCGGGCAAATTTTAAAATTTATCCCACAAAATGAAGGCGAGATAAGCGCCGCGGGGCAAATCTACCTCATCAAAATTGCCCAAAAAGAGGGCAAAAAAATCATCTCCGCAACCGATATAACGACCGAAAAGCGCACCGAGCGCCTAGCCTCGATGGGTCAGGTCGCCGCCCACCTAGCCCACGAGATACGCAACCCAGTGGGCTCGATCTCGCTGCTAGCCTCCACGCTGATAAAAAAGGCGGATGAACGCGCTCGCCCCGTCGTCGAGCAGATGCAAAAGGCGATCTGGCGGGTTGAACGCATCATCAAGGCCACCTTGCTTTTCACCAAAGGCCTAACGATAAACGCGCGCGAATTTAACCTAGCAGAGCTAAAATCCGAATGCGAGGCCGCCATAGAGTGCTACACCTACGGCAAGGAGATCAAATTTAGCCTAAATTTCCCCGACCTGCCCTATGTGGGCGACCGCGATCTGCTCGCGATGGTGTTTCAAAATATGCTGTTTAACGCGATCGACGCGGTCGAGGAAAACGAGGACGATGACGGCTGGGTGCGCGTGGACTACGAGCAGCGTGAGGGCGAGCATAAATTTGCTGTGACCGATAGCGGCGTGCCGATCAAAAACCAGGCCATGGTCTTTGAGCCGTTTAAAACGAGCAAGCTAAAGGGCAACGGACTAGGCCTGCACCTATGCCTACAGATCGTCCAGGCACATGGCGGCAGTATCGAGATCGAGCTTGAGCCAAAGAGCTTTTGCGTAAATTTGCCCGCAAAGACGTGCGGCTAGGCGGCAAATTTGATGAAATTTGACGCTTTGGACGGAGTTTAAATTTGAACGCGAAATTTAGGGCGACTCGGAGGCTTGAGATTTGCTTCGGCGAGCCGAACAACGAACGTAAAAACAATCAAAACAAGGAGAGAAAATGAAATTTGACGCGAAAATCTTAGAGGATTTGGCAAAGTGGTTTGAGGAGCTAAAGGAGATTAAATTTAGCGAACTTTTAGCGGGCGACGCGGCAAACACCGCATTTATCAGCGTGGATATGATAGAGGGATTTTGTAGCATGGGGCCGCTAGCTAGCCCGCGAGTGGGTGCGATCGCGGACGGTATAGCGCAGACTTTTAGCGCGGCTTACGCGGCGGGTGCGAGAAATCTCGTGCTACTCGAGGATAGCCACGAAGCAAACTGCGCGGAATTTGACGCATTTCCGCCGCACGCTATCAAAGGCACCGAGGGCGCAAATACGGTACCTCAGCTACGCGATCTACCGTTTTTTGACGAGATAAAAATCTTTCGCAAAAACTCACTGAGCGCGGCTTACTGCGCCGAATTTAACGCGTTTATCGCGCAAAATCCGCACATAGATACCTTCGTAGTGCTAGGCGACTGCACCGATCTATGCGTCTATCAGCTAGTCTCGTACCTAAAGCTTAGCGCAAACGAGGCAAACATCAGGCGAAAAGTCCTAGTGCCGGCAAGCCTCGTCGCCACCTACGACGCGCCGGGGCACGAGGGGGACTTTTATCACGCGATGTTTTTGCGGCATATGCAAACGGGTCTTGGCGCGCAGGTCGTGCGAGGGATTAAATTTTAGCGCCGATTTTATCAAAGGTGCGGCTAGAAAATTTAAGCGTTTAGCGGGGTCAAATTTTAGCCTAAGCGCGAAATTTGACTACCTGCCGTACGTTTGCACAAAATCTCTTGGATGATAAATTTGCACGCCCTTAGCCTCCGTCTGCGCGGCGGCATAAAGGCAATCAGAATAAAAAAATATCGCAGCCGCGTTATTTTAGGTATAATGCCGGCAATGCAGAGCTGCCGCATGAAATTTTATTTTCGGAGGCGTTTTATGAAAATTTTAGGCAAGATTCGAGTCGGCGCGGCGGCGCTTGGAGTGGTGATGTGTTTTAGTAGCGCGCAGGCGTTTTTTACGATTGATTTTAACGAGCAGTGGTTGAGGCAGGATGCGTATAACCGCGCTATGAATCAAGCAAGAAAAAATTTAAATCCACCCGATGATTCCGCCTATGCCAAAGACGTTAAGACCGATATACTCTATACTGGCGCGCTGGTGCGAGCGGGAGATCATTTTTTTGACATGGACGGCATCGAGCAGATAGCGCAGCTATTTCCCGCCGCGCAGCAAGACGAGGGGCGGCACTTGCTAGTAGAGGGTATAGATAAGCTAAACGGCAGCGTCGAGCAGCTATACGGCATACCCAAAGAAAACGTGGCGACCGGCATCGTGGCGCTGCTAGGAGGCGCTTATGCGGCGTATTTTAATCATCCGATGCCGGACGAAGCCGTAAAGCCCGCATTTTTGCAGATCGCCGGTTTTTTGCGCAAAAAACCGGAGCTGTTTGAGGGAAAAGCTACGGAAATGATGAACTCGTATCAGATATCTATGGGGCTTGGGTTTTTGCTGATGGCGATGCAGCAGGAGCTACAGCAGCATCCAAATCCGGCGCATGAAGCGGAGCTAAAAGCCGTAGGTAGGCTAGTTTTTAAATCATTACTAAACGTCGAGCCGGAGCAAATGGATTTTACCAAATCCGGCATAGTCTTTAAGTAGGCGTTTTATTTTTTGCGCGAGCAAGGAAACTGCGTGCAGGCTCGCGCTACCTGCTAGGAGGCTTGCGGCGCGAAAGCCGTCCTAACGGCGCTTTTGGCCGCAGTCAGGTAAATAGCCAAACATAAACGCGAGCCTCTTTTTAACACGCCCGACTTTTGGCCGCGACCGAGCAAATAGCTAAACCGCGCTAAAGGGCCGAATTTAAATAAGTCCGCGCGCCTTGAAAATTCGGCCGATTTTTTATTTTAAAATAGCGGGCGCATTTTTCGGCGTTTTTAAAAGCTTAAAGCCAAAATCGCCTTTACGCTTTTG
>JBHRQF010000181.1:0-3678 GCA_042645325.1 Campylobacter sp.
AGCACGTTCAAATTTGGGGCAATACCGACCAGGATAAAGTTTGGGCGGATACGTATAAAGATCTCTGTAAGAAATTTAAAAAAGAGGACGGCAGGAGTCTTGTTATCTCGCTTGCTTTAATCGATAGCGGATTTAACACCGAACGGGCTTATCGCCTAGTTAGTTTAAATAAAAACTTCATCGCTACAAAAGGCCTGAGTGAGCAAAGCGGCAAAGCGGCGTTTTTAAACAAGATAAAAATCATCCAAAGGGGCGTTAAATTTATGCCGATTGGAACGTATGCGGGCAAAAACGAGCTCTACCGATTGCTACGTATCGATGAGGCGGGGCCAGGCTATTTTCACTTTAGCGAGAGCTACAAAGAGGAGTTTTTTAAACAGCTTACGTCTGAAAAAATAGAAAAAACCAAAGACAAAAACGGGTATTTAAAACTGCGATGGATAAAAACTAGGGATCGAAACGAGGCGCTAGACATTACGCTTTTAGCTTATGCCGGCGCAAAAATGCTAAATTTGGCGTTAAAGGGCAAGAGATGATAAAAGTCCATGATAATCTAAAGATCAAAAAAACGCGATACGATTTTACGATCAGCATTGACAACGCATCCACTTTTGAGCTGCTTTGCGAAGCTTACGAGATGAAGAAGAGCGACATGATAGATCTCATCATAGAGAATTTCGCCAAAGGCAACCTCAAACTAAAGCACCACATCCAAAGCATCGCAGAGCAAAAACGCGCACTAAAAGCAAAATGCGAAAGCGAATTATCGCTTTTTACAAAATCGGACGACGCATGCTAATGACATCTATGTCGCTACCATGCGCTAAGGAGTTAAAATGGACGTGACGACTAAAGAGCTAAGCGATATTTTATCCCTTACTCAGCGGCGTATCCAAGACCTAGAAAACGAGGGCGTGATAACTAAAATCGGGCGCAATAAATGGGATCTAAAAGAGTGCGTCCAAAGCTACATCGAATACAAAATCGCAAACGCCACGAGCACCTACGGGCTAACCGAAGCTAGGGCACAGAAAGAATTTGCGGATGCCGAGATAAAAAAGCTGATTTTGGCCGAAAAAAAGGGCGAAGTAGTGCCTATTTTTAAGCTAGAAAAGGATCTGAGCGATATAGCCTCGACGCTGTCAAACAGGCTTTATAACCTCCCAAATAAAATAAAAATGCGCGTAAATTTGAGCGACGAAACGCAAAGCGCGCTAAACTACGAAATAGAAGAAACGCTAAAAGAACTCAAAGAGTCTAAAATTTATAAACAATACGCCTAAGGCGTCAAAATCTTACTAAAAATCCCTTGTATAAACCAAAAAAGACGTTTTGATAATATGGCGCTTATGCAAATGCCCAGCCGTGTTTTAAGTGCTTTTGGCTCGGCGGGCTTTGCAACCAACAAGGAGCACGCCATAAAACCGAGAGAAAAAATCGTAAAAATAAACGAAGCAATCGACGCGGTCATATTAAATTTAAGCAACGGCGTCGAAATCAAAGAATACGAAATCGACAACGTAAGAATAGTAAAACGCTCGCCTCTTGAGCTAATAGACGAGTTAAGGCGCATAAAGTCGCTTTTGATAAAAGACATGAGGGCGAGCAAAACAAGCGTTAAATACGTTTTTGGCGGTAAATATTGATGAAATTTTTTAACCTTTTTTCTAAAAAGCAACCCAAAGGCAAAAGTGGGTTTTTTAAGCCGCAGGTCAAAGTGCAGATGTTTAGATACCCGAGCATGGAAGCTCCCGAGATCAACCAAGGCGAGCTTAGCCGGCTAGTTAGAAATATCGAGCCCGATCGCGCTAATAAAATTTTACGCCATCAAGCGCGCAGCATAAGCACCGCCGTAAGTCTTGCTAGCGGTTTTTTTGACATGATAGACAGCGAGGTTTTGGGCGAACAGGGATTTATCCTCGATATTGCAACCAAAAGTAAAGATCTAAACACCAAAATCCAAAACGCATTTTGGAGATGGCAGGAGGATTGCTGCATTTACGGCGTTTATGATTTTGAGGACTACGAAGAGCTAACGCTAAATGCGCTTTACAGAGACGGCGAGGCGTTTATCAGGCTCGTGCGCGGCGACACGCTCAAAATGGAGCTAATAAGCGCCGAGAGTATCGACAGCGACTACACCGACGAGAGTAAATTTATATTTTACGGCATAGAAAAACAGAGCAAATTTAGCCTTACGCCGGTGAGGTATTTCGTAAAAAGAGATCATAACGAGCGTCTGGGTATCGAAGCAAAAGACATAATCCACATAAGAAAACCGATGATCGCCGAGCAAACGCGCGGCAACTCAAAGCTAGCCACGGCGATTTTTGACATACACCAAAAAGATAAATTTAAAAAAGCCGAGCTAAACCGCGCGCGCCTTGCTAGCGAAATGACGGGATTTTATACGCAAAAAGACGAGGGCGGCATAGGCGGGATAGCTCCGGAATTTGATGAGGATACGGGCGAGCTAACGAACGAAGGCGCCAAAATAGACCTGCCCGAAAACGTAGAAACGGGCACGATGAGGTATTTGGACGCGGGCATTGAGCCTAAATTTGTCGAACCGCACAATCCGACCAATATCGAGTTTTTCCTAAAAAGCACCAACCAAGAAGTGGCGCGATCGCTAGGCATCAGCTACGCGACGCTTACGGGCGATTTGCGCGAGGTAAATTATAGCTCGATCCGTCAAGGAACGACGAGCGAGCGAAGGGGTTTTAAACGCGTGCAAAATTTCCTCCGCCGCAAAATGCACAACGCCATTTTTAAAGAGTGGCTAAAAATAGAGCTTTTAATGAACAGAATATCGCCCAAAGAATACGGCGAAATTTTAGATCATTTTAGTTTTAAGCCGCAAGGATGGGAGTATATCGATCCAAATAAGGAAGTGAGCGCTAACGCCAAGGCGATCGAGTGTGGATTTAAAACGCGCATCGAAGTTTTGAGAGAAAAAGGGATCGAATACGACACCTATCTCGACGAGCTGGAAAAGGAGAAGCAAATCGTGCAAAAACTGCAAGAAATAGAAAAAATCAAGAAAGGAAATAGCGGCCGTGAATGAGAATATTTTAAAAGACGCACGCAATTTTAGCGTAAATTTAGGCAAAGATGCGGCGTTTGACGACGAAGCAAAAACAATTAGCTTTATCGCGCTCTCAAAAAACAACCTCCACAAAAGAGTTGGATTTTGGGGCGACGAATATTATCTGAGCGTAGATACTAGCGGGGTTAAATTTAACGCCAAAACGCTTTATTTGGACCATGATCCGACGTTTGCAAATGCAATCGGCGCGATAATCGATACTAAATTTGAAAACGGAGATTTTAAAGCCAAGGTTAAATTTAGCGATGAGGTAGCTAGCTCAAAAGAAGCTTACGCGAAATACAAAGCCGGGCTGAGCGACAGCGTGAGTGTTGGATTTGGAAACTACAAGGTAAAAGAGATGGATAAAATCGAAGGGATCGAGCATTATCAAATTTACGAGGGCGAGATCGTCGAGCTCTCAGCCGTTTGGCAAGGAGCTGACCCAAATGCAAAAATATCAAAATTTAATCAACCAAAAGGAGAAAAAATGCCAATGAACGAACAAGCAGCGCCACAAGAAGGCGCAAAACTAGCCGCAACGCCAAGTGCTGGCGAGCTTGCCAAACTAAACGAGCAAGTAAGATCAA
>JBHRQF010000182.1:0-3645 GCA_042645325.1 Campylobacter sp.
AAATAAAATCATAAAAAATATCGGAAAATCAAAATTTATCAAATTTAAAAAAGGCGTGATAATGGTAAAAAGTAAGAAAATTTCAAAGGAGCTAGATAAAAAATGAGAGTTTTTAAAGGCATAAAAAAAGTAGCCAGCTACACTGCCGTAGGCGGCTTTGGCGCGGTGGTAGCGGCCGGGCTAGCCGGCTGCGGTAGCAACGATAACGGCGGCGAGTCAAGCGCGCTAAACGAAGCGGCGCAAAAAACGGGAGCCTTCGTCATCATCGAAGAAACCGCTCCGGGCAAATATAAAGTCCTGGAGGAGTACCCAAGCAGCGAAACGCGCGTAGTGCTAAAGGACATCAACGGCACCGAGCGCGTGCTAAGCAAAGAGGAGATGGATAAGCTAATCGCCGAGGAAAGCGCTAAAATCGACGCCGGAACGTCAAATTTGACGAATCCAAACGCTCAAAACGCGCAACTTTCAAGCGGCGGCATGAGCCTTGGCGAGACGCTTCTAGCATCGGCTGCGGGCGCGATCATCGGCAGCTGGATCGGTAACAAGCTATTTAACAACCCGGGCTATCAGTCGCAGCGCCAAAGCGCGTATAAAAACCCAAGCGCCTACTCAAGGAGCGTCGATAGCTTTAACAAAGCAAAAGCTACGAGCTCGGCGGGCAAATCAAGCGGCGGAAAGAGCGGATTTTTCGGCGGGTCTAGTAGCTCAAGCTCAAAATCAAGCTCGAGCTCGAGCTCAAGTTTTGGAGGCTGAGAATGATAAATTTAAAAAAAATCAACCCGCTAAATAACGAATTTTTAAGCGAGATCGGCTTTACGTGGCACACAGATCCGGACGGCAGCGACTACGTAGCAGACGAGCTAGTCGAGGTGAGCGAGGCGCAGGCCGAGGCCTACTATAACGCCGCAAACGAGCTATACGATATGTTCGTCGCGGCCGCTCAACACGTCATCGACAACAACCTCTACCACGAGGTCGGCATCCCGTTTAACCTCGTAGATCTCGTGCGCGAAAGCTGGGAAAACGACGTGCACTGGCACCTCTATGGCAGATTTGACCTAGCAGGCGGGCTTGACGGCAAGCCGATAAAACTGATCGAATTTAACGCCGACACCCCGACTGCGGTGTTTGAGACGGCGATCATCCAGTGGGCGGCGCTTAAGTTTAACCGCATGGACGAGAGCGCGCAGTTTAACGACCTTTATGACGCCCTAAAGCAAAACTTCAAGCGCCTCGTGACGCTAGATGAGGAGACTGAGAGCTTTAACGAGCACTACGAGGGCTGGAAAATTTTATTTAGCTCGGTGGCCGGCAGCAGCGAGGACGAGCAGACCGTGAAGCTACTGCAATACATCGCCGAGGAGGCGGGCTTTCACACGGCGTTTGCCTACGTCGATGAGGTCGTGTTTAACGACGAGGAGGGCGTGTTTTTTGACGGCGAAAACTACGAGTACTGGTTTAAGCTCGTGCCATGGGAGGACATCGCAGTAGAAGAAGGTGAGCTAGCTATCATCCTAAAAAATATCGTCCAAAACCAAAAAGCCATCATCCTAAATCCCGCATATACGCTGCTTTTCCAGAGCAAAGGCATCTTGAAAATTTTATGGGATTTATATCCGAATCACCCGCTTTTGCTGCAAGCTAGCGACAGGCCGTTAGCTGGCAAAAAATGCGTGAAAAAGCCGGTTTTCGGCCGAGAGGGCGCGAACGTGAGTGTGATCGAGGCTGACGGTAGCATTAGCTCGCAAAACGGCGGCGACTACGGACAAAACCGCGCGATCTATCAAGAATTTTACGAATTTAACAAAGACGCCGCCAATAACAGCTACCAAGCGGGCGTATTTTTCGCATACGAGGCGTGCGCATTAGGATATCGCAGGGGCGGCGAAATTTTAGATAACTACTCCAAATTTGTGGGGCATTTTATCAAATAGGGACGCAAAATGAAAATAGTCTGCCTCGATGCCGCGACGCTTGGAAGCGACGTAAATTTGGACGTTTTTGGGCAGTTTGGCGAATTTGTTAGCTTTGAGACGACTGCAGCAAACGAGCGCGTAGAGCGGCTAAAGGGCGCGGACGTCGTCATCACGAACAAGGTCGTCATCGACAAAGAGACGATGAATGCGTCAAATTTAAAGCTAATCTGCATAAGTGCAACTGGCATGAACAACGTCGATCTCGCGTACGCCGTAGCAAAAGGTATCGCGGTAAAAAACGTCGCAGGCTACTCCACCGCTAGCGTCGTGCAGCATACGTTTGCTTGCCTTTTTGCGCTGACAAATCGCGTGAAATTTTACGATAACTACGCGCAAAGCGGCGAGTGGGCAAAGAGCGAAATTTTTACGAATCTAGACCGCAGTATCGGCGAGATCGCGGGCAAGAGCTTTGGCGTCATCGGGCTTGGCGAGATCGGCAGGGGCGTGGCGCGCATAGCGGCGGCATTTGGCGCGAGAGTGAGCTACTACTCAACTAGCGGCGCGAACGCAAACGCCGAGTTTAAAAGGCAAAATTTAGACGAGCTTCTAAGTGGCTGCGACATCGTGAGTATCCACGCTCCGCTAAACGAAAAAACGCGAAATTTGATCGGTGAGCGGGAGCTAAATTTGATGAAAGAGGGCGCTATACTGATGAACTTCGGTCGCGGCGGCATCGTGAACGAAAACGTCGTAGCCCGCGCGATAGATGGGCGAAATTTGCGATTTGCCTCGGACGTGCTAGAAACCGAGCCTATGCGCGCGGATCATCCGCTGCTTCGTATCAAAAACAAGGAAAATTTGATACTTACTCCGCACGTGGCTTGGGCCAGTTTTGAGGCTAGGCAGCGGCTCGTAGCGATGATCGTAGAAAATATAAAAGAATTTTTGAAAGGATAAAAATGGCAACCGAGCATAGTTTTGATATAAGCGCGGCGGTCGATATGATGGAGGTCAAAAACGCGCTGGAGACGGCGAAAAAAGAGATCGCGGCGAGATATGATTTTAAGGGGCTTGCGGCCGAGGTGGAGCTAAACGAAAAGGAAAAAATCATCACGCTTCTTAGCTCTAGCGACAACAAAATCGACGCGCTAAAAGACATCGTGATCTCAAAGCTCATCAAGCGAAACATCCCGCCGGTAGCCGTGTCTGAAAGCAAACGCGAGAGTGCCAGCGGCGGAAATATCAAAGCGACGCTAAAGCTAAACGACACCCTAGATAGCGAAAATGCAAAGAAAATCACCAAAGCGATCAAAGATGCAAAGCTAAAAGTAACTGCGGCGATCCGCGGCGAAGAGGTGCGCGTAAGCGGTAAAAGCATCGACGATTTGCAAGAGTGTATAAGGCTTGTGAAGGGGTTAAATTTGGAGCTACCGATTAGTTTTAAAAACTTAAAATAGCGGGTATTTTCGCGAGCGCTTTTAAATGAGCTAGAAAAATTTCGCTCCGCAGGCTACATGCCCTAGCGCACGCTCAATTTTTCGTCGCAACATTTAAATTCATCTCGCGAAACTGCCGCTTGACTTTTGTATTCAAAATTTGACGATTCGTCAAATTTAACCGTAAATTTAACGTATAGAAATTTTAACTCTCAATCTAAAATAAATAAGGATAAAAATGGGCTTTTTTAAGAAAATTTTTGGCAAACAAGTCGATCTTGGCGAGCAAATGC
>JBHRQF010000183.1:0-3639 GCA_042645325.1 Campylobacter sp.
GATCGGGTGAGGTGCGTACTTTGCTAAGTCCAGCTGTGTAGTTCACACCACTACCAAAAGCGCCAAAGACTCGTCTGGCATGTGGATCGTGTATTTCTGGGACGGTAGCGACGGCGACTGGGGTCACGTTTCTTTTAGTTTCTTTGTGCGGTGCGTTAAGCGGTATTGATTTTTGAAATTTCTAAAGGATAGATAGATGAAAAAAGTAGTTATTTTGGCATTATTTTGCGGATTATTAAACGCAAGTGCTTTAGATGTGACTTGCTATAGGGATAACGATAAAAACATAGTGATATGCAGCGAGGCTAAACTTGGTAAACTAATGTGGCAAGATGAGGCACAAAACTTCGTAGGCAACTGGAGGCAAGCCAATGAATACTGTAAGTTGGTAAATCTAGCAGGCTACGACGACTGGAGGCTACCTACTATAGATGAGCTAATAAGTATAACGGATAAAAATAAATTTAGACCCTCTATAAATTCGGCTTTTAAAAACACTAAATACGACTGGTATTGGAGCTCTACTGAAGGAGCTGATACCCCGTCCTTAGCATGGATCGTGGGTTTTATGGAGGGCAATGTTATACGGGATGGCATTTCTGTTCGCAACTTGGTGATCTGCGTGAGAAACGACTGATTTTTACTGACTATGCATCCCAAATCCGCTTTTTTTAATTAAATTTAAGGATGAAATTTGACGAGCCGAAATTTATTTAAACTTGCGACTCATAAATTTTGCGAGGCCAAAATTTATGAGCGTTAAAAATTTGCTCGTAAATTTGCCGGCGTTTTTAAGATGCGGGTTTTGGCTAAATCCGGTCAAATTTATGGTTACGTCTATGCGTGAGCAAAATCTGTCAAATTTGTCGTCAAATTCGGACGCAAGCGAAATCCACGCCAAAGCTTGCAAAATCAAGCGAGGCTTTAGAATTTTTTCGTATAATCTAAAATCTTAAAACGAAAGAAAAAAGTAACCGATGGGCAAATTTAAGTGCGCGCATTGCAGGGGCGAATTTGAGCGCGAGGCGCTGATAGAGCGCGATGGGGAGCTGTTTTGCTGCGAGGGATGCGCGGGAGTTTACGAGATACTTAACGCAAGTGGGCTTAATGAGTTTTACGAAAGACTCGGTAAAACTACGCTAAACCCCGCTTTAAATGCGAAAAACGCGGCGCAAAAGTTGCAGGAAGACCTCGCGGCTATTTATCAAAACTACGTTAAAAACGAGAACGGATTTAACAAAATCTCTCTCATCATCGAGGGCATCCACTGTTCGGCTTGCATCTGGCTAAATGAGAAGGTTTTATTTGCGCAGAAGGGAATTTTAGAGGTAAATATAAACTCGGTTAATAACAAAGCCCTCATCGTCTGGGACGAAAACGAGGTAAATTTGGCTCAAATTTTTGCCCTCATCCGCTCCATAGGCTACGAGCCCTACCCATACGATGCGCAGGCTCAGGAGCAAAGACTTTCGGGACAGAGGCGCGAATTTTACGCGCGGCTGCTTGTCGGGATATTTTGCACGATGAACATTATGTGGCTGGCCGTCGCGCAGTACAGCGGCTACTTCACGGGCATGCGCGCCGACGTGCGCTCTATCATAAATTTCGCCGAATTTATCCTCGCTACGCCGGTGCTTTTTTATACGGGAAGCGGGTTTTTTAGGGGTGCTTGGAGCGCGCTAAAAAACAAAACGCAAAACATGGATAGCCTCATCGTCACGGGTACGCTCGCGGCTTATATTTTCTCGATCTACGCAATGTTTTCCAGGCAAGGCGAGGTATATTTCGACTCGGTTGCGATGATAATCACCTTCGTATTTATCGGCAAATATCTAGAAATCTTGAGCAAAAAAAAAGCCGCCGACACGCTTGATAATCTAAACTCGCTAAATTTAAACTCGGTTAGCGTTAAAAACGGCGACGAAATAACCCTAAAAAGCGCGCAGGAGGTGAGGGCGGGCGAGCTCGTAGTCGTGAGGGTCGGCGAGCGCGTGCTACTAGACGGCATCGTCATGAGCGGCACGGCGAGCTTTGATCTATCTAGCCTTAGCGGCGAGAGCGCGCCTGCGTATCTGAGCGCGAAAGAGGGCGAAAACGAGATAAAAAGCGGCTCGGTGTGCGTGGACGGCACGCTAGTTTATGAGGTTGGCGCCGTATTTAGCGAGTCGGTGCTAGCGCGTATCATAAATCTGCTCGAAACCGCCGCAGCCAAAAAGCCCAAAATCCAGGCACTCGCAGACGCTATCGCGGCGAGGTTTTCAGCTGCTATCACGATGCTGGCGCTAGCGACGTTTGCGTTTTGGTTCTGGCGCACTGGCGAGCTCTCCGCCGCGCTCATCGTCGCGATCTCGGTCGTTGTGATCTCGTGCCCCTGCGCGCTTGGGCTTGCTACGCCCGTTAGCACGCTCGTTGCGCTTGGGGCGGGCTTTAGGCGCGGGATACTTTTTAAAGAAGCGCGCATCATCGAAAGCCTCTCCAAATGCGATACGGCCGTGTTTGACAAGACCGGCACGCTCACGTCGGGGCGACTTAAGGTGAGTAAATTTAGGCACTCGGATAAATTTGACGCAAGTGCGCTTTTTTCGCTGGTTAGCAGCTCGGATCATCCCGTTAGCCGCGCCGTGGGCGAGTACCTGTGCGCGAATTTTAGAGATTTAAAACTTTTAGAGCTAAGCGGCTTTGAAAACATCGCAGCGCGCGGCACGCAGGCTAAATTTGATGGCAAAAAGCTAGCCGGCGGGAGCGAGAAATTTATGCGCGAGCTAGAGCTTTATAACGGCGAAGCGGTGCGCGGGACTTGCTATTTTTTTGCCGCGGGCGGGCAGATCGCGGCGGTATTTGAGCTAGAGGAGAGCCTAAAAGAGGGTGCCAAAGAGTGCGTAGCCGCGCTAAAAAACGCGGGCATACGCGTGGCGATGCTAACGGGCGATAACGAATACGCCGCAAAGCGCGTGGCAGAAGGGCTTGGCATCGAGGAAACGGTCGCAAACGCTCTGCCCGCTGACAAGGCTGCCTACGTAGAGAGACTGGCGCAGCAGGGGCGAAACGTGCTGATGGTGGGCGACGGGATCAACGACGCCGCCGCACTCGCGCTTTCAAGCGTGGCCGTGTGCATGGGTAGCGGAGCGGCCGTGAGTATCGCAAAAAGTGACGTCGTGCTGATGAGAGATGACCCCGCCTCGCTCGCGGCTGCCGTAGCGCTCGCGCGTAAAACCTACCGTATCGTGCGGCAAAATTTGGCCTTTTCGCTCGTTTATAACGCTGTGACGATACCGCTAGCGATGGCTGGCTACGTAGCGCCTGCAGCGGCTGCGCTATCGATGTCGCTAAGCTCGGTCGCGGTCGTGTTAAACGCGATGCGGGCTAGGAGCGAGCGATGAGCGGGGCGGTCGTGGCGATGATGATCGGCATCTCGACGCTGCTTGGCGCGTGCGGGCTGGCGGCGCTGCTGTGGGGGCTAAAAACCAGGCAGTTTGATGACGAGCGCAAATTTTTGGACGGGACGAAATTTGATGACGAAGATGCGCTAAACGACGCCTACGAGCTGGAGCTACGCCGTAAAGAAAAGGGCTATAAGCCGCCTGAGTGAGGCAAATTTACGTTTAAATGGGGGCTAAATTTTGGTCGTAAATTTAACGG
>JBHRQF010000184.1:0-3628 GCA_042645325.1 Campylobacter sp.
GCATATAAAAGCACAGCGCGGCGGCTTTAAATTTATATCCGCCGTAGTCCAGCAAGTAAAGCTCGAATTTGTGCCGCGAGAGGGCATTTGGCGCGACGTCGATGAAAAGTAGCGAATAATAAAGGTAAAAAAACGCCGGGTGTAGAGCGAGGAAATTTAGCGCGGGCACGGCTAAAACCGGCAAACAAATAAGCGCGATCAGGATAAATTTGAGCAAAATTTTGCCCATAAGAGCCGTTTGGCGGGCTAGGCTAATGTTTGCTAGCTGCGCCTCGTCCACGCGGTAGTGCCTGCGGTTTATCTCGCGGGCGACCACTGGAGTTAGAAAGCTCGCAACCGCGAGCGCGCAAAAAACCGAAAGCATAACGACTAGATATGCGCCGACGGCGTAAAATATCGCGCCGATGAGCCATTTTGCGATGCCTAGGCTAAGTTTTAGTCGCCATCGGATACTCGGCCAGCGCGCCTGCCTCTCCCGATACGGCGGCGTTTAGCGCCTCGTATAGTTCGCGGCCGCCAAACATCGCAATCGCCGCGATAATAAGCGCGGAAAAAACGAGAGGCAGGATAGAGAGCGCGATAAATTTGGGCGTGAAAAGGTCCTTTAACGAAAGGCGTAAAATATCAACAAACAACGAATCTCCATTTGTTTAAAATTATAGCCGTCATGCGGCGAAAGGGCGTTTGGGCGCGACGGCTTTTAAATTTGACGCGCATTTTTTGCCAGCAAAAGCGGCACGGCAAATGCTTTTAATGACGCGCAAATTTAACGCGAGCATAGATTTTGCGGCTAAATTTGACCGATTTAAATCCAGCTTCAAATTTAGCTAAATTTACTCAAATTTGACCCGCTTTTTGGTGGCGCGAGACTTGCATGCGGCGCAAATTTGCTAACTAAACGGCAGGTTTTTACGAGCACAGCTAAACCGCGCTCAAATTTAACCGCCCACCCGCAATTGCCGCTTAAACTGCTAAATTTAGCCTCGCCGAGTGACAAGCTAAATTGCAAAAACTTCGCGGCTAGGATTTGGCTAAATTTATCAAATTTAGCGGGCTCGCACTGCAAATTTTATTTTACCGCCTTGTACTCGGCCTCGAGCGCGGCGTAGATCTCGTCCACGCTTTTTAGTCCGCGAGCCAAAATCTCGTTCATCACGGCGTTATCCTCCTTGCCGTTCCAGACCTTTTTATACGCGCCCTCTTTGTAGCCGTGGTCTTGGCGGAAGCGATTTAGGACGTTTTTACCGACGTAGCACTCGTAAAGCGAGCTTAAATTTACTCCGCATTTTAGGCTCATCGTGAAGTAAATTTTAAGTAGGTCAAAGAGTGAATACTCAAAGCCCGAACACTTGTTTATGAGCATTTCGACGTCGTTTATGATCTCGTAGATGTTTTCGTCAGCGACGTTAAACGGCTCGCGGCAAAACGCCTCAAAGCCGCTGCTGGCGCAGATGTCGCTTGATAGTTTTGCGATGTCGCCGAGGTTATTTAGCTTGTACTGCTCGAGCATCAAACTCATCAAAAAGTGCCAGATATCCACGACCTCGACGCGCAGATTGTCTTCATTTGTCGGCGCGTTTATGCTTTTCCAGTGCTTCCAGGCAAAGCTATCTATGAGCTCGGCGCACTCCATATATATGCAGCGTTTCCAGCTGATGAGTTTACCGTTTTTGTTTATGCCGTTTTCCCAGCCGATGCCGTTTGTATCGTCGTTTAGGCTCTGCTGGAGATTTAGCATTTGGGTGATTTTTTCATTCGCGTTCATAAATTTTCCTATTTTTAAAATTTATGAATTATAGCGAAATTTTTAAACCGCGAACTAAACGTAAAATTTAAAGCTATCCAGCTGAGAAATGAGCTCGTCAAAGAGCTTTTTGGAGTTTTGCAGTAGCCTATTATCGGCCTTGTTTTGCTCCATCAGTCTATCAAAAAGCTTTAGCGTGCCGTCCGCGATAAAATTTTTATGATTTGCGTCTTTTACCTCGGGAAGCTCTTTACGAAGGGAGTTTGCGAGATTTGTAACGCGCGAAAATATAGGATCCTCGCCATCTTTGACGTTTTTCATAAATTTATCGATGCTAGGCGCCATCTTTTCTAGAGCGGCTGCCAGCTCCTCTTTATCGCGAGCGTCCAGTCCGTCGCCTTTATACGAGAAACTATATCCGTACTCGTGCGTGAGAGTGAGCGCGGATGCCGATGCGCCGGCTGTTTTGGCGCTGGCATAGTCTACGGTTTTGTTGTCGTACATTTTTAGATTTATCTCGTCGCCGCTGCTGGTTTTAAAGCTAAAATCAAAGCTGTTTAGGCTCGCGCTTTGGTAGTTTTGTAGTTTCATGATTTTTGCCGTCCTTTTGGCTTTATATCGGCTAAATTTCTTTTTTCTTAATACCCCTTGCGCTAAAATCACTCAAAAAAAGGATGAAAATGTGCTGTTTTGCCGCGCGCGTATTTTTGCTCATTAGCGCGACCGTTTTGAGCTTTGTTTTGCATGGATTTTTCCCGCAAATTCCCGTCGTAGCGTTTTATTTTTTACTGGCAAATTTGATCTCGCTTACGATATTTTCGCTATTTTTTGCGGGCAAACTGCCAAGCTTCGTTAAGCCCGCGGCGGTACACTATTTTAGCTTTATCGGCGGCTTTGCGGCGGGGCTTGTAGTGACTTTGCTTAGACGCGAAAAAGCGGGGGCTAAATTTGTCAGAACCGAGCTTTTTATCTTTGTTTTTTGGTTAGTTTTAGCTTGCTTTTTGGCGCTAAATTTTAGCTGGCTGTCGGCAAATTTGGCTCAAATTTTTAGCGCTTAAGGCGGACGAAGTGGATGAAAAAATTTTAAAATTTATCCGCAAGATGCACCTGCTTAGCCTTGCTGTTTTAGATGATGGCAGACCATACTGCGCGAGCTGTTTTTACGCCTTTGACGAGGCAAATTTGGCCTTTATAGTAGCTGGTGGCGAGCAGAGCGTTCACGTGAAGGCGTTTTTGGCTGAGCCTGGCGTAGCCGGCACGGTAGCGCTTGATACGAAGGTGGTGGGCAAGATAGAGGGGGTGCAGTTTCGCGCTCTAGCCGCTCCCGCGACCGCGCAGCAGAGGAAAATCTACTTCGCGCGCTTTCCTTACGCTTTGGCGATGAACCCGAGCCTTTATGCTTTGAGCCTAGACTGGGTTAAATTTACGCATAATGCGTTGGGGTTTGGGAGGAAAATGATCTGGCAAAGAGATTGATCTTTGCTATTTGCGGCTTGTCTCGCGAGCGCTTTTGAGAGAGATTTGAAATTTTAAGTCTGCGGCAGACTATTTGTCTAGCCTTGACTTAAAATTTCTGCACAACTCCCAAAATCATCTCGCGATACTTCGCCTTGACTTTTTCTATTCAAATTTGAGTTGCCCAGGCCCGCACCTTGAAAATGTTAAATTTAAATTTTGCGGCGCGATAGCGTTAAATTTAACCTGCACGTAGTGCAGCAACCTCTCACGTGCAGTGGGGCTGGAGAGGGCTTGGGAGAGGAAGGGGCGACGCTTCGTAAGTAGAACCCCTTCCTCTCCCAAAGAAAAAGAGAAAAGTAGACACAAAAGTGAGCTTTTTGCTCTGCTAGAGGCTATAAGCGCAATTCAAGACCCTTCCCTCTTTTG
>JBHRQF010000185.1:0-3624 GCA_042645325.1 Campylobacter sp.
CGCTAACGTTAGTTTTATTAAAATTTAGCTTTAAAATCGGCTTTTGCATATAAAATTTACAAACAGATAAAGTAAAAACTTTATGCTATAAAATACTAAATTTTACTAACAAATTGCCCGGTTTGAGATATGATTTTGCAGAAAATATGATGGTCAAATTTAAACAAAAGGAGTGGTTTTTGAGGAGAGCGGTTAGCAACATAAATTTACCACCTAAAAAATCTTTGGCTCGTAGCGTATTTACTAGCGAGCCAAAGTTAAATTTGCCTGCTTAAACTAGCTGTGCACCCGCGCCTTTTACGACCTCGCCGATAACGTAGCCATCGGTATTTGCCAGCACAAAGTCCGCGTTTTTTTTCGGCGCTACGACGATCATGCCAATGCCCATATTAAACGTCCTCATCATCTCGGCAGGCTCTACCTTTTGCGCGATGATTTTAAAGATTTCGGGCGTGCGGATCGCGGCGTGATCGATCTTCGCACCCAGCCCCTCCGGAAATACGCGCGGTAGATTTTCCACGATGCCGCCGCCCGTGATGTGCGCGAGCGCGTGGATCTTGTCTTTTAAATTTAAAAAATCTGCGACGTAAATCCTGGTCGGCTCCAAAAGCACGTCGATAAGCGCACGATTGCCTACCTTGTCATCAAATTTTAGCCCTAGCTCGGCGATTACTTTTCGCGCTAGCGAGAAGCCGTTTGAGTGCAGGCCGCTACTAGGAAGCGCGATGAGTGCGTCGCCCTCACGCACAAATTTGCTGCGGTCGATCTCGTCCTCTTCGGCGATACCTACGGCAAAGCCCGCAAGGTCAAAGTCGCCCTTTTCATACATCGAGGGCATCTCTGCCGTTTCGCCGCCGATTAGCGCGCAGCGGGCGAGTTTGCAGCCCTCGGCGATGCTTTTCACGACCTCTTTGGCATCCGCGATTTCAAGCTTTGCCGTCGCATAGTAGTCGAGGAAAAATAGCGGCTCGGCAAAGTTGCAGATGAGATCATTTACGCACATTGCGACTAGATCCTGGCCCACGCCCTCAAATTTACGCGCGTCGATCGCGAGTCGCAGCTTTGTGCCCACGCCGTCGGTGGCGCCTAGGATCGCGGGCTTTTTGTAGCCTGCGGGCAGTCTCACCGCGCCTGAAAACGAGCCGATACCGCCCAAAACGTGCGGAGTTTGCGTCGCTTTGACGAACGGTTTTATCGCGTTTACGAAGTCATTTCCCGCGTCTATATCGACGCCAGCGTCTTTGTAGCTTATCAAATTTTATCCTCCAAGATGGTATAATTTCGCAGATTTTAGCTAAAATCGAATAAAAACGCTATAAAGGCTCACCTTGAAATTTAAACACGCCGTCGTCATCACGGGAAGCATCGGTAGCGGCAAGAGCGCGGTTTGCGAGCTGCTTGCTGGGCGCGGATTTGAGATCATCGATGCCGATAAGATTTCGCATGACGTTTTGGATCGCTGCGCCGCGCAGGTGGCGGAAATTTTTGGCGCGCAATACGTCGTGCAAAAAGACGTACAGGCTGCAAATTTGAACCCCCAAGCGGAATTTAACGCTAGATCGGGCGAGGAAATTTCAGCCGCCCCTTGCACCTCGGCGGACCGAAAAAAGCTGGGCGAGCTGGTGTTTAAAAGCCCAGCGGAACTTGCAAAGCTCGAAGCGCTGCTGCATCCAAAGATAACGGCTGAAATTTTATCGCAGGCGCGGGCTTTGGAGGCAAAAGGAAGGCTTTATTTTGTCGATATTCCGCTGTTTTTTGAGGGCAAAAGATATGAGTTTTTCAATAAAGTAGCTGTCGTTTACGCACCAAAAGATAGGCTGATTTCGCGCGTGATGAAGCGAAACGGGCTGGATTACGCCGCTGCAAAACACCGCGTGGAGTTGCAAACGGATATCGAGCAAAAGCGCGCCATGGCGGATTTTGTTATAGATAATAGCGGTGATTTGCAAAATTTAAGAGATGAAACCGGGTCTTTTTTGGAAAAAATCAGCTTAAATTTGCATATATAAGACTTTAAAAATAGCTTACCTTGCTATGACACGGCATTTTATGCTATTTGAACACCGCATTAGTTGCTTAGCAGCGGCAGTTTGTCGTCATATCCAGCCCTGCTGCTACTTGTGACGCAAACTACGTTGATTATTTTAGTTTATTTGCAGTCTTTGCTTTCAAGTTTTACCCGAATAAGCTCTTTGTCTTTTACATAATAAACAAAATCGACGCCGTCGGCTATATCGCGCACGGCCTTTAACCGCGTATCTTCGCAAAATTCTTTTTTGAGTTCCTTTGTTTGCTCGTCTTTTAGTTCAGCGATATCTTTATCATTTAGCGCGTTTTCATCCATTTCTAGCCCTTTTCCAAGCGCATATTGATAAATGATGCGACGATTTTCACAGCTGATTTTTTCGAGCGTATTTATCTCATCTAGTTTTCTCGGGAGACCTGAATTTAGTCGTGCCAGCATTTCTTGTACATTTGGCGCTTCGCATAGATTTTCTTTCATTTGTTCTTTTGCGTATTCTACTTTACTGCCTATAAAAACTTCTACGCCGATCCAGATCGCGACGGCGATGCCTAAGATAATAAATAAAAATTTGTTGAGTTTGTTTAGGTTTTGATTTAGTTTTTGTATATCCATTTTTGCTCCTTAAATTTGAGGCGGTATTTTATCGGAAAAAACGAAAAACAAAAATTAAAATTTGGAGCGAAATTTGTTTTATTGTGATTTTTTTTGGTGGGGGGGGGAGGGGGTGAACAATCAAATTTAACTAAAATAAATAATCAAAGAAAAAGGAGCGGGAAGCCGCCCCTGGGTATTATAAAGCAGCCTTTGCTTTTGAGGCTAGCTCGCTGAAAGCTTTTGCGTCATTCATAGCTAGATCGGCTAAGATTTTTCTATCAAGCTCGATATTTGCTTTTTTAAGTCCCGCGATAAAGCGAGAATAGCTAATGTCGTTTAGGCGGCACGCAGCATTGATGCGCACTATCCACAAGCGGCGGAAGTCGCGTTTCTTGCGGCGTCTGTCGCGGTAAGCATAGACCAAACTTCTTTCTAATTGCTCTTTAGCTTTTCTAAAGTGTTTGTGTCTAGCGCTGAAAAAACCTCTAGCTAGTTTTAAAACTTTTTTATGGCGTCTTCTTCTAACTACGCCTGTTTTTACTCTTGCCATATTTATCCTTTACAAATCGGCGCTCACTGAGTGAGTCTTGCCCCAAATTCGGGGGAGTTTGGAATGACTTTTCGTCAAAAACTTAAATTCCGAGCATCGCTTTGACGCTTGCGACGTTTGTGCTGTCTACGTACTGAGGCGAGCGTAAATCTCTCTTGCGGTTGCGAGATTTTTTAGTCAAAATGTGGCTTCTAAAAGCAGAGCCTCTTTTGATCTTATTTTTGCCCACTTTAAAACGTTTAGCAGCGCCGCGAACTGTCTTCATCTTAGGCATACTAATCCTTTTAAAATTTCTTTTACGCCTTACGCGTAAGAGTGGGATTATACCCAAAATTCCTTTAATAAATTTAAATTTGACGAGGCGCGTCAAAATACAAAACAAATTTACAATACAATCTTGAAAGTAGCTTAAATTTTAGATTTAATTAATATTTTTAGTCCTATAATTTCACTT
>JBHRQF010000186.1:0-3603 GCA_042645325.1 Campylobacter sp.
AACAAAATTTAGACGCCAAAATTGAAAGCAGCGAGCAGGGTGAGCAAACGCAAAATTTGACGCAGCAAACGCAAACGGATATAAATGACGCGGCTCCGAGCACGCAAGCAAATAGCGACTCATCCCGCGACGAAACCGAGCCCTTAAATTTAAACGAAAACGAGTCAAATTTGACGCAAAGCTCGCAGACGGATTTAAATCAGCCGGCCGAGCCTAAATTTGCGCCTGATTTTGAGAGTATTCGCGACGACACGCACGATTTTCACGAGGCATATTCGCTAAAATTTAAGACTGATGACGGCGCTCTAGCGGGAGCGGATCTGGCGTTTTTAGATGATGAGCTAAGACGACTAGAGAGTCAAAATGCCGCGAAAACGGAGCAAATACCAAGCAGCGCCGCTAAATTTAACCAAAACTATGCGCCGCAAACGGCAAGCTTTGGCGAGCCGCCGTTTGATCTTGATGGCGTGAGCGAGATGTTTAGCGAAGCGGCCGAGTATGACGACGGCCTTTTTGAGCAAGACGCTAGCGAGCCTGTAAACGCGACCGAAAGGCAAAAATTAGATACGACAAATTTAAGCGGCGAAGAGTTTAAAAGTGAAGCAAATTTTGACGATTCGTTTTTAAGCGAGGCAAATTTAAACGCTCAAAATCCTGCGCCAAATTTGGCCGCAAAAACCCAAACCAACCCCAAAGCTGCAAAAAATCAAGCGGTTTTAAAAGAAGCCAAACGACTATTTGGAGAGCCTGAAGTTTTGGAGATTTGAGGCGTTTGATTTAGCTCGTTAAATTTGCATACCGTTTTGCTATTTTTGGCAGAGCGCGATAGTAAGCGAGATCCGTCAAGCCTTTTTTGAAGCAAACGCGGGCGTAATAAAATGCTACAAATATCAAGCCACGCTAGATACTCGCACGTCAGAACTATGCAGAGCCTACGACGGGCTGATCTGGGATAGGGACTACGAGCCTATCGGGCATAACTTCCCGTTTCGCAAGCCCCGCGTAAATACCCATTTTAATTGCCGTAGCACCATAATACCCGTAACTAAAAGCTGGGACGAGCTAGGCGTCGAGGGAATAGACGAAGCAAGCGGTCGCACTAGGTCAAGTATGAACGGCTACGTGCCGCAAGATATGACATTTAACGACTGGCTAAAAACCCAAAGCCCAGAAACGATAGAAAAGACGCTAGGCAAAGGCAGAGCCGAGCTATTTATGCAAGGCAAGATCACTATGCGGGATTTAATAACGCAGCAGGGGCGGAGCGTAAATTTAAGCGATTTAAGCAGTTTAGGCGCTAGGACTAGAGCGAGCAATAAATTAAAATCTATGTTTGCGGATGTAGATTTTACGAAAGCTGGTTACAGACCGCCGCTAAAAGAGCCGCTAACACTAGCCACGCTAAGCACGCACACAGCAAACAAACTAAAAGCGCGCGGCATAGAAACAAACGGGAAACTAAAGGTAGCAACACAAAGAGAGCTACTGCACGGAATGAGGCTAAAAAAGATAAAAGACGGCAATGCGCTAAGCGCCCAGCAGTTTTTTGATATGCCGTTAAATTTGACTGAGGATAATTTATATTACGGCAAGGACGAAATGGGTAACGATACGATAAATTTCTTTTGGGAAAGCGATAACGAGTTGTGTTATGCGTATTTTACGGATAAGGGGATATTGCAAACCTACGGGAAAACTAAAGTGCAGACGATAAAAAGATACAAAGCGATAAAAGGGAGTTGAACCCAATCATAACGAGGCTTACGCCTCCTCCTCTGACCCACTGAGGCATTATCGCTTTAGTATCGTCATTATACCATATTTTTTACCAAACCAATCCCGTTTAAAATTTAAGTTACTATTCTATCAAAGGCAGTGCCTTAAATTTAACTCTTGTGGAGGACGAAATGGATATTGAGGAGCTAAAAAAGCAAGTCAGTGATTTGCAAGCAGAAAAAGAAGCGATGAGCGCTAAAAACAAAGAGCTTTTGGCGGAAGTTAAAAAGGTAAAAGCTAAAAAACGCTGATGATTGCTCATGCCCGCAAAGAGGCGGACAGCAAAAGATACAAGCAAATTTAAAAAACTGTATTAAATTTTGGCGCTAAAATAGCCGTCGCTGGAATAAATTTAAGCGGAGACGGTTTGTAAATTTATAAAATTTAAAGCGTTTTAAAGTAGGTCGGCGAGCCGAAATGACTCGCGCGCAAGATAAGATCGACCGTCAAATTTGGCCCAAAGGGCGCAAATTTACGACTCGTTTAGGATTGAAAGCAACTCTTTATTATCCTTGGTTTTCAGCATCTTGGCGTATAAAAACTTAAGCGCCTCTACGTCGTCCATCGTAGCTATCGCCGAGCGGATAGCCCAGATCTTTTGCAGTTCGTCGGGTTTTTGTAGTAGCTCCTCTTTTCTGGTACCTGATTTTAGTACGTTGATGGCCGGGTAAATTCGGCGGTCGGAGATGTTGCGATCTAGTACGATCTCGCTGTTGCCCGTGCCTTTAAACTCCTCAAAAATTACCTCGTCCATACGCGAGCCCGTGTCGATGAGTGCGGTAGCGATGATGGTGAGGCTGCCGCCGTGTTCGATGTTTCGCGCCGCGCCGAAAAATCGCTTAGGCTTATGCAGTGCGTTTGCGTCCACGCCGCCGGTTAGCACCTTGCCGCTTGGCGGAGTTACGGTATTATACGCGCGAGCTAGGCGGGTGATGCTATCAAGCAGGATGATGACGTCCTTGCCCATTTCTACGAGGCGCTTGGCCTTTTCGATGACGAGCTCGGCGACGCGCACGTGGTTCATGGCAGGCAGGTCAAACGTCGAGCTAAATACTTCACCCTTTACGCAGCGCTGCATGTCGGTGACCTCCTCGGGACGCTCGTCCACGAGTAGTACCATGAGATGCGACTCTGGGTGGTTGCGCGCGATGCCGTGGGCTAGCTCTTTCATAAGCTCGGTTTTACCGCTTCTAGGAGGGGCGACGATGAGGCCGCGCTGACCCTTGCCAAGAGGCGTAAAGAGATCGAGCACGCGGCCCGTTAGCTTCATGGGATCATACTCGAGGCGAAGTTTTTCCGTCGGGAAAAGCGGAGTTAGGTTGTCAAATAGCGGGCGCTCTTTAGCCTCGATTAGCGGCATATAGTTTAGCGCTTCGATTTTTAGCAGGGCGTAGTATTTTTCCTGATCTTTTGGTTCGCGCACTTGGCCCGTCACGATGTCGCCCACGCGCAGGGCAAATTTGCGAATTTGAGAGTTTGATACGTAGGCGTCGTTTGAGCTGTCGCTGAGGTTTGCGTCTACCGAGCGCAAAAAGCCGTAGCCCTCGCTGGTGATCTCTAAAATGCCCGTAAAAAGTATAAATCCGCCTTGTTTAGTTTGGGCTTTTAGTATCTCAAATATCAAATCCTGCCTGCGAAATTCGCGCGGATTTTCGACGCCGACGCTGTTTGCTATCTGCACTAGCTCGTCTAAGCTTAGCATTCTTAGTTCTTCGATTTTGTGGCCGTCGACGGGGATATGAGTGCGCGAGTTTGGATATTTTTTGGTCGTTTTTTGATTTTCCTGCGCCGAATTTGCAGGCTGGGTTGCGTTATTTTCCATCGTGT
>JBHRQF010000187.1:0-3599 GCA_042645325.1 Campylobacter sp.
GTACAAAGAGATAGCAAAATTTTACTCTGCTATAAGAATTTAATAAAACTACGCTAGAATAGTGTAACTTTGATTTAAGAATCCGTTTTTATCAACTCTCTTAAATTGTAAATCAAATTTAACTTAGCATTAGCGGCTTATGCAGTGAATTTTACTTTGCATTACGTGGCGGCTTCGTAGTTTGCCTAGGCTATATTAAATCGCCGCGAGGCCAAATTTAGCCCAAAAATGGCTAAATTTTCCTAATCGGGAGCCTGATTATCGTTTTGCATTTTTGCGGCACGGTTTTTCTGGGGTCGCTTAGATAGATTTCGTGATGCGCTCTTTGCTCGCCAAAGTCCTTTGCGTAGCCGTTTGCGGCGATAAACTCGTCTATTTTAGCAACACTCCCTGGCTCATCGTCAAAGCTACCCATATGTAAAATTTGCGCGCAAAGCCCCTCATCTATCCTCAAAAACTCCGCCACACCGCAGTCCTGCTTCTTTTTCTGCGTAGCCTGTCGCACAGCCCAGTCAAAGCTCTCTCGCGTGATAAAATCAGGCAGCCTAATCGTGCTAATCCAGCTAAAATCGCTCTTTCGGGCGTAGTTTGCCGCTCCGTCAGCAGAGCCGCGCTGCCGCCAAAATCCTTCTAACGGCGGCACGACGTATTCAAAAAAGCCATCTATTTTATAATCGGTTTTGTAGCTCATTTTTAGCGCGTAACTCACGGCGTAAAGCACCTCTATCGCACGCTGATACGCACTGCCCGGCTCATTTGGATCGCCCTTGCCGCGGATACAAACGAAATTTGCGGGCGGGACGGTTAAAATTTGCGGTGTCTGCTTTGGCGCATAAAGCTGCTTAAACTCTTTTTTAAAATCAAACATTTTTGCTCCTTTTGCTGGATAAAATTTAGCTGAAATTTTACTATTTCGCATCGCCCAAAACGCTAGAAGTAAAATTTAATCTCATCTAAATAAATTCCAGCCGTGAAATTAGAGAGCTAAATTTAAGCTTTTATTTAACGCAAAAACCGGGTGCGAGGGCAAATTTGATATTTAAATTTGCCGGCACACGCTTACTCGCCGCCCAGATACTCCTGCAAGCTTTTGACTTCGAGCGCGCTACCGTCCTGCACGCTTTTTAGCGATTTAGCCGCCGCTAGAGCCGCCGACATCGTCGTGAAATACGGGATCTTAAACCGCATGATGTTTTGCCTGATTTTCTTGCCGTCCTCGCTGTTTGACTTGCTATCGCTGGTGTTGATAACAAGCGCGATGTCGCCGTTTTTGAGCCTATCCTCGACGTTTGGGCGACCTTCGCTGATTTTGTAGACGAACTCGCTCTCTACGCCCGCGTCATTTAAAATTTTATACGTTCCGCCCGTGGCGATGATTTTAAAGCCTAGATTTATCAGCTCGCGCGCCAAATTTGCGGCGTATTTTTTATCCGCATCGGCAAGAGTCAAAAAGACTAGGCCGCTAGTAGGTAGCGAGTTGCTCGCGGCGATCTGGCTTTTTGCAAAGCTCTTTGCAAAATCGCTTGATATACCCATGACCTCGCCCGTGCTTTTCATCTCAGGACCCAGGATTAGATCCGCGCCAGAGAGCTTGTTAAACGGAAAGACCGCTTCTTTGACGCAGACGTGATTTTTCACTCGAGGCTTGAGTATGCCGCGCTCCTCGTAAACCGCGCCGTAGTTGTCGTAAAATTTAAGCGCCTCGCGCAAATCGCCTTGCCACATCACGCGCGTAGCAACCTTTGCCATCGGCACGCCGGTGGCCTTGCTAACAAACGGTACGGTGCGGCTGGCGCGCGGGTTTACCTCTATTATAAACAGCTCGTCCTCGTAGATGGCAAACTGGATATTCATAAGCCCCACGACGCCCAAATTTAGCGCGATGTCGCGGGTTTGATTTTCTACCTTTTCGATCATCTGCGCGGTCAAATTTAGCGGAGGCAATATGCACGCGCTGTCGCCGCTATGGATGCCCGCCTCCTCGATGTGCTGCATCACGGCGCCGATATAGACGTCCTTGCCGTCGCTGATCGCGTCTACGTCAAGCTCCACGGCGTCTTGTAAAAATTTATCGATTAGCACGGGCGAGTGGTTGCTGACCTTGACCGCCTCGCTCATGTATAGGCGTAGCTCCTCATCGCTATGCACTCGTCTCATCGCGCGGCCGCCTAGCACGTAGCTAGGGCGCACTAGCACAGGATAGCCGATAGCCGCGGCCTTTTCTAACGCCTCTTTTTCGCTTGTCGCAGTGTCGTTTCTCGGCTGTTTGACGCCTATTTTAGAGATAAATTCGCTAAATTTCTTTCTATCCTCGGCGACGTCGATCGTGCGAGCGCTGGTGCCGATGATTTTCGCGCCCGCTATGCTTAGGCGTTTGGCGAATTTTAGCGGAGTCTGGCCGCCAAAATGCACGATCACGCCGTTCGGGCTCTCATGCTCGATCACGGCTCTAACGTGTTCAAAATCAATCGGCTCAAAGTACAAAATATCGCTCGTGTCGTAGTCGGTGCTGACGGTTTCGGGGTTGCAGTTGTACATTATGGTTTTGATGCCCATATCGCGCAGAGCGTAGCTAGCGTGCACGCAGCAGTAGTCAAACTCTATGCCCTGGCCTATGCGGTTTGGTCCGCCGCCGATGATCATCACTTTTTTCTCTTTTTGCGCCGAATTTGCGTTTACATTCGGCTCCGCGAAATTTGACAGTTGCGGCAGTTTCGTGATATTCGTCGTCGAGTAAAGATACGGCGTGAGTGCCTTAAACTCGCCCGCGCAGGTATCAACCTCGTTGTATTCTAGGTTTATGCCCATTTTCTCGCGCGCGAAATATATATCGTTTTGACCGAGGTCGAGGTTGTCTTTTAAATTTATCAGATGCGCGATCATCTTGTCCGAAAAGCCCATCGTTTTAGCTTCGCGAAGTAGCGGCCCGTCGTTTAGGATGTCCATGTCGATACGCTCTTCAAATTTAACTATCTGCCAAATTTGATCCAAAAACCACGGATCGATCTTGCTCATCTCGTGCACTTCAGCAACACTTAGCCCGTCGCGAAACGCCTGCGCGACGTATAAAATGCGGCTTTCGTTAGCGTTTCTAAGCCCGTAAATTAGCGCGTTTTTCTCCAAATTTAATAAGTTAAATCCGTAATAGTCCTTTTCCATCGAGCAAAGCGCCTTTTGGATGCTTTCCTTAAACGTCCTGCCGATCGCCATCACCTCGCCCACGCTCTTCATCGCGGTGCCTAGATACGGGTTCGCGCCCGGAAATTTCTCAAACGTAAAGCGCGGGATCTTGGTCACGATGTAGTCGATGACGGGCTCAAAGCTAGCAGGCGTGCCGGTGATGTCGTTTTTGATCTCATCCAGGCTAAAGCCCACGGCTAGCAGCGTCGCGACCTTGGCGATCGGGTAGCCAGTGGCCTTGCTTGCTAGCGCCGAGCTACGGCTCACGCGCGGGTTCATCTCGATCACGATCATGCGGCCTGTTTTTGGATTTATAGCAAACTGCACGTTGCTGCCGCCCGTATCCACGCCGATCTCGCGTAAAATTTTAAAGCTAGCGTCGCGCATTGCCTGATACTCTTTATCAGTTAGCGTAAGAG
>JBHRQF010000188.1:0-3597 GCA_042645325.1 Campylobacter sp.
AATTTAAAAAGGGGTCTCACGACCCCTTGGCTACTTTATTACAGCCATCTTTCTGCGCATATACGCGATCCTGCTTTGTAGCGGGAGGTGTTTAGGGCAGTTATCCTCGCAGCCTAGCAAAGTCATACAGCCAAACACGCCGTCATCGTCGCCGATAAGCTCGTAAAAGTCCTCGTCGGTTCGTTTATCGAGCGCATCGATTTTAAATCTAGCTACGCGGTTAAGTCCGACCGCACCGATGAAATCAGGCCTCATGATAGCCGTACCGCACGCAGCTACGCAGATACCGCACTCGATGCAGCGGTCAAGCTCAAATACTTCCTGCGCTACTTCAGGCTCGACTTTTTCCTCAAGCTTAGATATATCGGTCTCGTGATCTGTGTGTATCCAGCTCTCCACGCGCTTACTCATCGCGTTCATCCAGTTGCCCGTGTCTACGCTTAGGTCTTTTAGTAGCTTAAATACCGGCAGAGGCATAAGCTCGATCACGCCGTTTGGATAATCTTTGGTTAGCGTACGGCAAGCAAGCTTTGGCGTACCGTTAACTAGCATACCACAGCTACCGCATATACCGGCGCGGCAAACGAAGTCAAAGCTAAGATCCGGGTCAAATTTCTCGCGAATTTGATTTAACGCTATAAAAAGCGTCATGCCGTCGGTTTCTTCTAGCTCGTAGGTCGCGAAATGCGGCTTTGAAATTTTGCTTAACGGATTATATTTAAATGCTTTTATGGTTATTTTTCTACTCATATCCTATTCCTGCTCTTTCGTTTGGTGCTTTATATTTAGGCTGAAGATCATAGTGCATTAGCGCTTCTTGGATCTCGTATCTACCTTTGCCTTCGGCTTCCATTTTGGCGCGGATCTCATCGACCTGCGCTTGGCGTACGGCACTGTCCGGGTGCTCGATGATGTTACCCTTAGCTCCGTATCCGCGGAATGCCGGCGGAATTTCCATTTTCATAATATCAAGCGGCTCATACACGATAGTCGGTAGCGTATCGCCCTCTTTCCAGCTAGTTAGAGTTCTGTTTAGCCAGTTTAGGTCGTCGCGTTTCGGATAGTCCTCGCGGCAGTGCGCTCCGCGGCTCTCGGTGCGATCAAGCGCGCCTTTTGCGATACAAAGGGCTAGTTTTAGCATCTTTGGTACGCGGTAAGCTTCCTCAAGTTCAGGGTTACCAAACAGCGCCTTGTTTGTGACTTTGACGTCTAAAGATTGCTTATAAAGCTCTTCTAGCTCTTTTACCGCTACGGCTAGACCTTCACCGGTTCTAAAGATCGCTACGTGCTCCCACATGATGTCTTTCATCTTGTTTTTGATCTCAAATACGTTAAATTTGCCCTCTTTTTCGACAAGGCTCTTTAGATAGTCTTCTTCTTTTTTAACGAATTTTTCGATATCGTTAGTGTTTATCTCGATCTCGTGCTTACCGCAGTAGTCGGCAAAATAATCACCCACGATCATGCCTGCGACGACAGTTTCAGAAACGGAGTTGCCGCCTAGGCGGTTAAATCCGTGCATATCCCAGCATGCAGCCTCGCCGGCGCTGAATAGACCCGCTAGCGTCGGGCTCTCGCCGGTAGGCTTAGTTTTTATGCCGCCCATAGAGTAGTGCTGCATAGGCAGGATCGGCGCCCAGCCTTTACCGCGCTGTCGTCCGTTCTCGTCGGTATACACTTCGGTATCGGCAGGATCGATACCGTTAAAGATTTCGCAAATCTCTTGAACGTCGCGTAAGTTTTTCTCGATATGCTCGCGTCCTAGGATCGAGATATCTAGCCAAACGTGATAGCCATAAGGGCTAGGTACGCCTTTACCTGCGCGGATATGTTCCATGATGCGGCGGCTTACGACGTCGCGGCTAGCTAGTTCTTTTTTCTCAGGCTCGTAGTCGGGCATAAAGCGATATCCGTCTACGTCGCGTAAAATTCCGCCGTCGCCGCGGCAACCTTCTGTTAGTAAGATACCGCTCGGAACGATCGGAGTCGGGTGAAACTGCACCGCTTCCATATTTCCTAGTTGCGCAACACCCGTTTCAAGAGCGATAGCAGCGCCAATACCTTCACAAACTACGGCGTTTGTAGTGTGTTTATAAACCCTACCGTAGCCGCCCGTGGCGATTAGCGTGCCTTTTGCGACGTATGCCGTGATCTCGCCGTTAACTAGATCACGAACAATCGCGCCGTAACAGCGGTTGTTTGCGTGGATTAGCGCGATAGCTTCTTTTCTATCGTGGATTTCGACATTATGTTTTAGAGCTTCGTTTGCTACGGCAAAAAGCATAGTGTGACCGGTGGCGTCGGCCGTAAAGCATGTTCTCCATTTTTTAGTTCCGCCAAAGTCGCGGCTGTGGATGAGTCCGTGGACTTCTTCTTTTTCTACGATAGTCGTTTTTTGAGGGTTGATGATAGCGCTTCTCTCGCCTTTTGTGATACGAGTCCAAGGCACGCCCCAAGCGGCTAGCTCGCGGATAGCCTTAGGCGCAGTTTGACAAAACATACGTGCAACTTGCTGATCACAGCCCCAGTCGCTACCTTTTACCGTGTCGGCAAAGTGCACATCCTCGTTGTCGCCTTCGCTCATTTTTGAATTTCCTAAAGAGGCTTGCATACCGCCTTGCGCAGCCGCAGAGTGCGAGCGCTTAACCGGAATTAGGCTTAAAACTACCGTACTTAGCCCCTTTTCTCCAGCGGCAACGGCAGCTCGAAGCCCCGCTAGACCGCCTCCGATAACTAATGCATCATAATATTTTACGTTCATTTTTTAAAGCTCCTTTTCCTAAAGACTGATCCACACGAAATCGGCGATCAGCGCGATGACCGCGAGCACTCCAAAAACAGCAAATATCGCGGTTTTGGCTTTATTTCTTTTTGCGAACATCTCTTGTTTGTTTACTCCGTCGATACTTACCCATTTTACATATAGGCGGTACATTCCCACGCTAGCGTGAACAACCATAAATAAAAGTAGAGCGAAGTAGAAAATTTCTAGTTGATGAAATGCAGCCGCTGATTTATCGGCAGTGATGTGCCCGCCGAAGATTATATCGACTAGGTGCGCGCTAGCTGCGAAAAATAGAGCAAAACCGGTCAAAAACTGAAACCACCAAAGCGTAGTGTCAAGATGCTTCATGCGGTCTTTGTGACCTCTAAACATGATGTATTGTCTGTAGTTTGCAGGGAATTTTCTCATCGCTAAAAATGCGTGAGCGATAAAAACGACGAATATTATCGCAGCGATAACATTAGTGATCCACCATGTAGCCTCGCCGAATAAAAATTTAGCCTCCGCAAAACCTACAACGGCGTTAAATGCGCCCTTGCCGAATAAAATGGTAGAGGTAAATACCATGTGACACAAAATAAAACAGGCCAAAATCAGTCCCGTTATACTTTGCCATCTGTCCCAAACGGCAGGAGTACGACTTTTTTTCGTATCCGCTTGCCTACCTAAGAAGCCCTCGATTAGCCCACTCATGAGCCCTCCTATAAAATTGAAATAAATTATCATAACTTAAGAGAAAATTAAATTATGATACTAGAAAAACGGTGTAATAGTATCGCAAATTACTTTAAAAACCTTTTAAAATTTTGTAT
>JBHRQF010000189.1:0-3575 GCA_042645325.1 Campylobacter sp.
CTATGAAGCCCTCTATCATCGCCGCTTCGCTTCTGGTTCTTGCTAAATTTAGCTCGATTTTGTCTAAATTTCGCTTTTTTATATTTACGATTTGCGTAAATTTGCTTTTCATCTTAACGAACTATCGTGTCTTCGCGCTCCGGGCTCGTGGAAACGATGCCGACCTTTACGCCCGTGATCTCCTCGATGCGTTTGATAAAGGCTTTTGCATTTGCAGGAAGATCCTCAAATTTACGCGCCCCTTCTACCTTATCCCAGCCATCAAGCTCCTCATAGACCGGTTTTACGCCCTCTAGATCGCTTGGGAAATACTCGATTATCTTGCCGTTTTTCTCGTAGGCTTTGCAGATTTTTACCTTTTTAAAGCCGTCTAAAACGTCAAGCTTCATCAACGCAAATTTATCCACGCCGTCAAGCCTCGCCGCATATCTCACGCCGACTGCATCAAACCAACCCGTGCGGCGCGGTCTGCCCGTCGTAGCGCCGTACTCGCGTCCGATATCGCGTATCTTTTCGCCGTCTTCGCCCATGTCTTCGGTCGGGAAGGCGCCGTTACCGACTCTAGTCGTATAGGCCTTGATGATTCCGATTACCTCGCCGACGTTTTTAGGGCTTAGTCCGATGCCGCTGCAGCTGCCTGCGGTTACGGTGTTTGAGCTAGTTACGAAAGGATACGTACCGTGATCGATGTCTAGCAGCGTGCCCTGTGCGCCCTCGAGCAAGATTTTCTTATCCGCGTCTATCGTATCCCACACCATATGCGTGGTATCTACGATAAATTTACCCAGCGCCGCCTCGTAGCTCTTTAGCTCATTTAAAAGCTCCTCGCGCGCAGGCGCTTTAACGCCTAAAACGTCTAAAAACGCTTTATTTGCCGCAAAATCTGCCAAGATCGCGTCGCAAAGCTTTTCGGGATTTTTTAGCTCCCCGACTCGGTGCCCGCTGCGGCTGATTTTGTCGCTATACGCAGGCCCTATGCCCTTGCCCGTCGTGCCGATAGCGTGTGCGCCTTTGGCCTTTTCTTTGGCCTGGTCGATTTGCGCGTGATAAGGCAAATTTAAATGCGCCTTGTCGCTGATAAATAGCCGCCCCGAGACGTCTCCGAACTGCTTTAGCTCTTCGATTATCTCGGCCGGGCAGAGCACGACGCCGTTGCCGATGATGTTTATTATATTTTTATGAAGTATGCCTGAGGGAACCTGATGCAGCGCGATTTTCTTGCCTTCTACGACGATCGTGTGGCCCGCGTTATGCCCGCCTTGACACCTGCACACCATATCGTAGCCGCCGCTTAGCAGATCTACGATCTTGCCCTTGCCTTCGTCTCCCCACTGCACGCCCACTATCACGTCAGCCTTGCTCATACTCTCTCCTTTTGATCTAAATTTTCGATTAACGCGTCGGTATATACGCCAAATCCGCTGCTTTTGATGCCTTCTATCTCGTAGTTGCCGCCGCCGCTTAGCACGGCGTTGCCGCCTAAAAATCTAAAAAACAGCTTATCATAATACCTCATCTTTGAATAATATAACGGAACAATTCTTAAATTTTCATATTTTACCGCCTGCGCTAGCTCTTTTATCTCAAGCAGCGCGGTTTTTATCTCGTTCGGCACTAGCGGCAAAATCTCGTCGATGTCGCCCACCGTATTTACGAAGGCTAGCCTTTTTAACCACTCCTCGTTTTGATTTAGGATTTTTTCGATCTCGCCGTGCTCAAATATCGAAATAGGCAAATTTAAGAGCCTGCACACGATCTGCGGGATCGCGATGTGGCTGATTTGCAGCACCGGCGCGAGGTCAAAGGACTCAAAAAGCTCCTTTGCGATCTTGACGCTAGTGGACAGATCGCTCTCGCCGATCAGCTCGGCGCCGATTTGATAAATTTCGGTGCTAGGATACTTAAAAACCGGCTGGATGTAAAACCAGCGTTTAGGCTCAGTGTCTTTTAGGCGTCTAAGCACGATGCGAACGACATCCACGGTGCTATCGGCGCGCAGGCTGATTTGGTGATTTTCGTGATCGCTAAAGCGCACCAGAGCCGTGGGCTGCACGCTTAGGTGCTGATGATATGAAAAAAATGGCGTCACGATCTCGTGAAATCCGTTTTTCTCCAAAATTTCGCTCGCCGCGCGCTCGATCTTTCTTTTTAGTTTAGCGCTTTGTCCGAAATACAGCCTCGTGCCGCTTGGTATCTCGTGCTCGTAAACGCTCGCGTCAAATTCGCTCACTCTTGCTCCTTTGCTTTTGATTCATTCTGTTTTATCTCAGGCTCTACCCACGGCAACTCGTGAAACGCCGCCACGAAGTAGCTAGGCTTTGAGCCGCTGTAAACGGTCGCGATACTAAGCTGCTCGAGATAAATTTCGCCGTTTTTTCGCTTATTATAAATTTCGCCGCTATAAAAGCCTTTTTTCAACAACCTCTTCCACATGTGTTCGTAAAATTTATCGTCATGCACGCCTGATTTTAGTAAATTCGACGGCTTGCCGATGGCTTCTTCTTTGGAGTAGCCGCTCAACCTGCAAAAAGCATCGTTAGCGTCTAAAAATACGCCGTCTAGCCCGACTACTGCGACGGCTTCTTGTGCATTTGCAAATAGGCTTAAAATCGTATTTTTATATGCGCCCTCTTTGTCGTCGTTTAGACGCGTCACTTCGATACTCGCTTTTGCGGTCAAATTTGCCGCCAGCTTGCTCTCTATGAAGTACCCGATCACCTCGTCCACGGTTCTGCCGTCTTTTGAGATAAATTTGATAAATACGCTGCAGTTTATGACCTCTAGATTTTTCCTTATCAGCCTGCAAGACTGCAGCGACTCGTTCTCTTTTTTGAGCGAAGCTGCGTTAAATAAGCTAAATTTGATATTAAATTCGTTCGCGAGCCTATCTCGGTCTTCTGGATGGATGATGTTTTTAAACTCGAATTCTTTTGAAAATATTTCGCTTTTTTTGTATCCCAGCGCGCGCTCGATATTGTCCGAAACGCTTGATATATCGCCTATAAAGCGGTCCTTCCAAACCACGCTAAATAGCGGAGAGTGAGCGTCTATCTCGCTTTGTTTTTGCGCGTTTTTCTTTAGGGTATTGCTTTTCGTAACATCTTTTACGACGCAAAAGCCGATCTTTTCGCCGCCGGGTAGCTCGTAGTTTTGCTTGTAGATGCGCACCTGCTTTATCTCGCCGCCCGCGGCAAAATGGTTCGTTTCGTAAATTTCGCCTTCGTCTTCTTGCAGCGTTTTCATATCGGTCAAATTTGACGCGTTTAGCTCGGCTAAATTTTTGCTTTTTATCGCTTCCTCGCTAAATCCGTAAAACTCGCACGCTCTTGCGCTTGCTTCGACGATCCTGCCACTTTTTGCGTCGATTAACAGCAAGATAAAAGGTCCTTTTTCAAACAAAAATCCGAATTTGCGCGAGTACTCTTCAAATTTCGCCTTTTTCTCGCCGAAATCTCCGTAAAATTTTTCTTGTTTTATCGCAAGCAGCCTTAAATTCTAAAGCTTTACCGGCCGCTGCCTGCTTATCTTTACAGCAACTTCAAAGAGCGCAATCTTTAAATTCCAAACTTCATCCA
>JBHRQF010000190.1:0-3572 GCA_042645325.1 Campylobacter sp.
AAATTTGCTCGCGTCCGTTCAAATTTTAGCCGCTCAAAACGGCGAGAGTTCAGCCGGCAAAGAGACGCTACAGGCCGTCGAAGTCACTAGCGAACAAAGGCGCGACGACATCAAATACAACGCAAAAGAGCTGGTAAAAAGCACCACGAGGCTAGACCTGACCTCGCGCCAAACGCCTCAGTCGCTAACCGTCATCACCGAAGCTAGGCTAAAGGATCAAAACATCAACGACTATCAGGTGCTTTTGCGAAATATCCCTGGCGTCACGCTTAACAAGTGGGACGAGCGCGTATATCCTACGGCAAGAGGCTTTAAGATAGATTATTATTTGCTTGATTCGATGCCAAGCTTCGGCGGATTTAGCCTAGGCGCAAACGATATGAGCATGTTGCCCTATGAGCGCGTCGAAGTCGTAAAGGGCGCAAACGGCCTGCTAGCGGGTGCCGGCAATCCGGCGGCTAGCTTAAATTTCATCCGTAAAAGAGCAAATTCAAAAGAATTGACGGGAAATTTTAAACTAAGCGCGGGCTCGTACGATAGATACGGCGTTTCAGGCGACGTGCAGACTCCAGTGACCGCTGACGGTAACGTGCGGGCTAGAGCGTCTTTTATGCACGAAAAGTCTCGCTCGTATATGGACTACTATAACCGTAAAAACACCGCTATCTACGGCGTAGTGGATGCTGATATCATGGATAGGTCGTGGCTTAGCCTAGGCGCTTTTTATCAGGAGCTAAAGCGTCACGGCGTACGCTGGGGAGGAATGCCTGCGTTTTACAAAAACGACGCTAGGCGCGAGTTTAGCAAAAACGAAATTTTTTCGCAGCCTTGGACTAGGTGGGATATCAAGACTTTTGATGTTTATGCCGATTTTAGGCACTATTTTGAAAACGAAGCCAGCCTAAATCTCTCCTACTCCTTCCGCCGAGCAAACACGGACTCAAATCTACTCTACTATGGCGGCAAGGTAAATTTAGACGGTACGGGTGATGTTAGCGGACTTAGCGTCTATGCAAACAAACGCGAAGAAAATATCCACAACGTAGACGCCTACGTAAACCTGCCGTACGAAGCGTTTAGCTTGCCTCACGAGGCGGTTTTTGGCGCTATGTACAACAACTATAAAAAAAGCTCCGACAACGTCAGTAGCTACTGGAATAGCCGCACGACTCCGGCAGGCCTAGCCTATGCGGCGCGCACTAGGATAGATTTTAACAACCTACACCTAGACGACCCGAAGCTACCTTACGCCGATCAAAACAACGCCGATAAAACGGTGCAAAAGGCCGTATATTTGGCTAATAAATTCTCAATCACGGACGAGCTGAAGCTTTTGTTAGGAGCCAGAATGAGCTACTATAAGTACCGCATCACGGGCGGCAACGGAAATAGAAATTTCACTCAAGAAATCACGCCGTATCTAGGCATCACGTATGATATCGGCGAAAACCACACGCTTTATGCTAGCTATACAAGCATCTTTAAACCCCAAACCGTAAAGGATATCAACGACAAATACTTAGACCCGATCCAAGGCAAGGACTATGAGCTAGGCATAAAGGGGGATTATTTTGACGGCGCGCTATCGGCTTCATTTGGCGTATTTAAGGTCGTACAAGATAAACTAGGCGCAAAAACCGGACAAAAGATCCCAGGCACTACGACCGACGCGTATGAAGCTAAAAAAGGCGTAACAAGTAAGGGCTTTGAAGTGGACGTAAACGGCGAGATAAATCAAAATTTAAGCCTAGGTCTTGGGCTTACTCACTTTAACGCCAAGGACGCAGACGGTAAGAAATTTGATACCGAAAGCTCGCGCACTACGGCAAATCTCTTTGCTAAATACTCTATAGCGGACTTTAGAGCGGGCGCGGGAGTGCAGTATAAAAGTAAAATTTACGTCGGTAGCGGCGCAAACGAAATCACGCAAAAGGCCTACACGCTGGCAAATTTGATGTTTGGCTACAGGATAAGCAAAAATTTCGACATTCAGCTAAATATCGACAACGTGTTTAATAAAAAATACTTCGAGGGCATCGGCAACAACAAGATGGTTTACGGCGATCCACGAACGTTTAATCTAGGCTTTACGTATAGTTTCTAAGCCCTTTAGATTTTTTGCCGCGTAGCTTGGTTTGCTAATGCGGTTATCCAGATTATAAATTCGGCGCTTTTTGTCGGTATTAAATTTGTAAATTTACAGGTTACGATAGGCGCCGAATTTAGATATAAAATTAAGCGTAAATTTGTCTTAACGTGCTAGAAATACTCTTTTAACGAGCAATAAATCTGTTACAAATTTGACTGCGTTTGGTTGTAGCCGAGTATTTTAAAGTTTATTTTAAGCGTTATTTTTGCGAATGTAAGGTAAGATTAAGGCAAATTTTTCTTAAGGCTAAATTTTGAAACGCGCTCTTTTTCAAGTTATCTCTCACGTTTTCATTTTTATGCTAGTTGCGGCGTTTGCTAGCGGTTGTGCGGCGCAAAAAAAGGCAACCCCCGCACCGCCAAAGCCCGTTACGCAGTCTGAAATAAAAAACATCTGCGACGGCAAAACTCCAAAAGAGTGCAATGATATGGGCGTAAAATTTGAAAACAATAAAGACTACGAGCGCGCTAAGCTGTGCTACCAAAAAGCCTGCGACGATAACGAGGGTATCGCCTGCTCAAATCTAGGCTCGCTACATCAAAAGCTAAAAAGCAAAGAGGAGAGCGAGATCTTAAAGATATTTATGAAGTCCTGCACGCTCGGCAACAAATACGGTTGCTACAATGCGGCTAACTTTTACCGCCTCGGGCGCGGCACGGAGCATGATTTTGCCGCAGCGCGCAGGCTTTATGAGAAGTCGTGCCTAAAACTAAATCATGCTCAAAGCTGTTCAAATCTCGGCGGTATGTATCAGTTTTTGCTAGGCGTAAAAACCGCCGATTCTAAAACGGCAAAAAAATTTTACAAAATGGGCTGCGAGATGGGCGATGAGATAGGATGCAGGAACCTTTCGCTTATCGGAGACGAGTAAAATTTATTTACACTTTCTTGATTTTACCGCCAAATTTGACGATTCTACAACTATCCTAATCAAAATTTGACTGAGAGTGTTTGTGATTTGAGCCAAATTTGCCAGTTTGGAGAAAAGCACCGTCGCTTTTATGACGCAAAATCTAAATTTAAGACTTCCACCTAAGCGTAAAGGTTATTTCTTTGCCGGATTCGCTTTCGCAGGTTACGTCGATAGCATTGTTTTCACAGACTCTTTTGACCAAATTTAGCCCAATACCAAAGCCGCCTTGGTCTTCGTTAAACCGCGTGTATCGTTCGAAAATTTTATCTTGCTGCTCTTTGCTTAACCCCTCGCCGCTGTTTGAGATTTTTAGCTCGCCGTCTTTAAGGCTAACCGCGACGTAGCCGCCTTGGTTTGCGTATTTTACGGCGTTGCTTAGTAGGTTATCCACCGCACGTTTTAGCTCATAGCCGTTTGCATTTATGAGAGCGTCTTTTAAATTTAGCCTTAAATCAAGCCCTCGTTTAGCAAAAAACGGAGCAAAAAATTCGAGTCGCTCATTTAAAATGT
>JBHRQF010000191.1:0-3559 GCA_042645325.1 Campylobacter sp.
ATCAAAAAGAGAGCATAAATCTATACGAAAAAACGCTAAAAAACTACGAGGAGCTTGAAGCCATCATAAAGGCTAAATTTGAGCTCGGCAAGGAAGAGGAGCTAAGCCTAAAACAGGTAAAAAGCTCTGTAATCTCGGCTAAAAATAGAATTTTAAACGCGGCAAAGAGCCTTGATGCGGCGGAAAAAACGCTAAGAAATTTGCTAAATGTTAGGCCCGAGTTTGAGTTAAATTTAAGCGGAAATTTAAGCGATATCTCGCCGCAGGGCGTAAATTTAAACGTGCCGCTTTACGTTATCGGCGCGCGTCCTGATTTGCAAGCTGCGATCTCTCGTATCAAAGAGGCGCTTTTGGGGGTCAAGGTTAGCGAAAAAAGCTTTTATCCAAGCATCACGGTAGGCGCGGGTCTTAGCGGTAGCGGAGATAGCGCGAGCGAGGGGCTGAAGTTAAATTTCTTAAGCGGAAATATCGCGATAAATTTGCCGTTTTTAAACTACTCCAAGCTTAAATCAAAGCTAAAAATCTCCGAGCTTGAGTTTGAGACGATGAAGCTAAACTACGCGCAGACGCTAACGACCACGCTAAACGAGATCGACGCGAGCTATAAAAATCTGCAAAAAGACGAGGCAGTTTTGCGAAATTTAAACGAAAATTTGCGAAATATAAGCTCTATCAGCGACATATATAAACTCAAATACGACTACGGCAAAACGGAGCTAAAAAACTATCTAGAGGCGCAAAATTCGCTGCTTGAAGGCAGAATAGGCGTGCTCGCACAAAAGTATAAAATTTTACAAGACGAAATCGGTATCTATAAAGCGACGGCAGGAAAGGCGGAGTAAATTTAACTATGCTGCGCGCTTGATTTGCAGTTTTTTGGGGCGCGTTAAATTTGTGGCAAATTTGACGGCTAGTTAAATTTAGCTAGCCGTCAAATGACCTTGCAAATTACTCGCGCCGTTTGCCTAGGAAATAAAACAGTCCCGCTAGCGTCGCAAAAAGAACAAGCATAGATCCGGCGACGATAGCAGTGCCGTTTTGAAAGCTATTTAAAAACATCCCGTTTGTATTCATCCCGAAAAATCCGGTGATCAAATTTAGCGGCAAAAATAGCGCCGAAAGCAGCGTGAGGATATAGATATTTTGGTTGATTTTGTCGTTTTTTAGGCTTTGGATATGCGCGTAGATATCGTCTATCCTAGCGGCGTTTTCGCAGGCTGCGTTTTTTAGCACTCCGGCTTCGTAGACGTAGTTTTTGAGCTGCTTTTTTAGCTCGGGCCTTTCGTTTTGACAGATCGCCAGAGCCTCGTAAAAGTGCGAAATTTTGTTTTGAAATTTGCGTATTTCGTATTTTAAGATCGCGTGCTTTTTGATAAATTTAGTAAAATCCCTCTTGCCCGCGTAAATTTTCTCGTAGCTTTCAAGCTGGGCGGAGTGCTCGGCGATCTTGGCGCGAAACTCGCTCGTTATCTTTTTTACTACGCGGATAAACTCATCCGTGCCGCTTTCGCTACCGTCCTGCGCGTAAATTTTGTCGTCTTTAAAGATAAATTTATAGTTTTGTTCGCTGCCGTCCGTCACGAGATAGACGTACTCGCACTCCTCGCCGTAAAAGTATCCCGAGATATCGCGCTCGCTCACGGTTTTGCCTTATATGCTCGGCGCGTCTTTACCGCGTTTGGCGTAGAAATTTCGCCTAAATTTTTCAAATTCGCCCGCCGTTATCGCTTCTCTCATCTGCCGCATCAAATTTAAATAATAATGCAAGTTGTGTAGGCTTGCCAAACGGAAAAACGTTAGCTCGCCCGCACGGTATAGGTGGCTAAGATAGGCGCGCGAGTAGTTGCGGCACGCGTAGCAGTCGCACTGGGGATCTATCGGAGTGCGGTCTGTGGCAAATTTTGCGGACTTGATATTTATCTTACCGAAACTCGTAAATAGCGTGCCGTTGCGCGCGTTTCGCGTCGGCATCACGCAGTCAAACATATCCACGCCGCGAGCCACGTTTTCTACGAGGTCTTCGGGAGTGCCTACGCCCATGAGATAGCGCGGACGCGCCGCGTCTATGTATGGCATCACGGCCTGCACGGTATCATACATCTCTTGATTGCTTTCGCCTACGCTAAGACCGCCGATAGCAAGCCCGTCAAAGGGCATCTCGCACAGCGCCTCGGCGCAAAATTTACGCGCCGCCTCGTCCGTGCCGCCTTGGATTATGCCGAATATATTTTGCGTGAGCCCTTCGCATTTGTTTTTCTTAAATTTATGATAATCTATCGCCTCGCGCGCCCATTTTATCGTGCGTTTTATGCTTAGCTCCACGCGTTTTTTTTCGGCAGGAAGCGCGACTAGATCGTCAAGGATCATCATGATGTCGGAGTTTAGGTCGTACTGGGTATCTAGTACCGAGCGCGGCGTGAAATAGTGCGCGCTGCCGTCGATGTGGCTTTTAAATTTGATGCCGTTTTCGTCCGGCTTTGAGATCTTGCTCAGAGAAAATGCCTGAAAACCGCCGCTATCGGTTAAAAACGAGCGGTTAAATTTAGTAAAACCGTGCAGGCCGCCGAGCTGCTTTACGACCTTACTGCCGGGGCGCAAGTAGAGGTGATAGGTGTTGCCTAGGATGATTTGTGCGTCCAAAATTTGCATCATATCTACGGCATCTAGGCTTTTTACGGCGCCGACGGTACCAACTGGCATAAACACGGGCGTTTTTATCGTCGAGTGAGCGGTGATTAGCGTGCCCGCGCGCGCCGTACCGTCCGTTTTATCTATACTAAAAGTCATTTTGATATAATAGTCCCTTTAAATTTGGAGTTTTAATGAAAAATATCTTGATAGTTGCGGACGGCATTGTAGCGAAACATTTCTTAGAAAGACTATTCGTAAGCAGAAGCAGCACGCATAACTACGTAGTTATCGCTTGCGGAGACGAGGATTACTCGGATGTAAATTTAGAAAATTTTACCTTTTACCGCTTTGATCCCACGAGCCTTGATAGACTGAGGCAAGTAGCCAGCGGCTATTTCAGCCAGTTTATGATAATGCTAAAAGACGGCTTTGATACGGTCAGCGTCTATAATAACCTGCGTCAAATCAGCAAAAAAACGGAAATTTTGATGCTGGATCTCTGGGGGCTTGGCGGGCTAGAGGACGACTCGCATCTAACGGTCTTGGATGCGCGAGCGGTGCTAACGGCTAGGCTTATGGACTTTTTGCCGGACATACCCGTAGTAGCCGATAACCTAGGCCTTGGTAAGGGCGAGATAATGGAGGTAAAAGTGCCCGTAGGCAGCTCCTTTATGTACCGTCACATCAGTTCCATAACGCAGAAAAAATGGCGCATCGCGATGATTTATCGCGGTTCAAATTTTATGATCGCAAAACCTAATTTAATGATCCTACCTGGCGACGTTTTGCTAATAGTGGGCGAACCAAGCGTGCTTTTAAGCGTATTTAGAAGCGTAAAAAAAGAAACCGGGCAGTTTCCAAACCCGTTTGGGCACAATATCTATCTGTTTTTAGACATGAAAAAGATGGGCGAAAAGCTGTGCATAAG
>JBHRQF010000192.1:0-3530 GCA_042645325.1 Campylobacter sp.
CGGCTCGAGCCTAGCCGTAGGCAGAACGCTCATAGCGATAATGGAAAACTACCAAAAAGCAGACGGCAGCATCGAGATCCCGGAAATTCTTAAAAGGTATATGTAGTGGCGCAAAACGACGATGAAAACGTAGTAATCCTCGAAGAGGCCGAGCCAAGCGATAAAGCACCTCGACCGGAAGAACAAGAAGGCAGCGAAAGCGACGAGCTGGTTTCGCTCGACGAGCTAGAACCAGTAGTCCCCGAACAACCCGCAGACGCGCAAGAAGACGCTAAAAAAAGCAAGAAAAAGCTTTTTATTATCGGCGGGGCGGCAGGTGCGTTCGTCATTATACTGGCAATAGTTTTATTTTTTGTTTTTAGAGGCGAAAAAAAGCCGCCGATAGACGAAAAACAGATCGTAAAAGATATCGAGGAGCACTACGAGTCGCAAAAATTCGGTAACTCAAAAATCGACGACATGATCGCTAAGGCAAATTTGCTCTACGAAAAGGGCAATAAATTTGAGGCGCTGAAAATCTACGAAAACATCGCAGTTTATAACCAAAGTCTCTCAAACTATAATCTCGGCGTTTCACAGATGAGGCAGGGCAAATTTGAAGACGCGCTAAAAAGCTTTAAAAAAGCTATCGACAATAACGAAAACGTCGCCGTTAGCGCCATAAACGCCGCAGTTAGCTCACTTGAGCTAAAAAACGAGCAAAATTTTAACTACTATATAAATCTCGCAAGCTCGTTTTTATATAAAGAAGCAGACTCTCCGCTATACAACTACTACTACGCGCTCATAAACTACTATAAAGGCCAATATGTCGAGGCTCTAGCGGCCCTCTCGCACGCCGAAAACGACTACTATAAAGATCGCTACGACTACCTAGCGGCTAAAATTTTAAGCTTTATCGGCGACGACGCCGAAGCGATAAAAAAGCTAGAAGCTCAAAAAGAATTTGACGCAGATCTAGCTCTGGGCATGCTCTACGCAAGACTCGGGCAATATGAAAAGGCCAGAAATAGGCTAAATTTAGCACTCAACAAAGGCGGCGACTCAAATAAAATAAACTCGATGATAGCCATTATCAACCTAAAAGACGGCAATTTTGAAGCTGCGACCAATGAAATAAAAGCTGTTTTTCACGAAGATCCACTATTTTTAAATGCGAATTTCCCGATCAAAACGATCCTAAAACCAGAGCTTTTCGACGTAAATTTAGCTCAGGCGCACTTTAGAAACGACCTGTTTTTCGACAAAACCAAACGCTACGAGACGCTATTTTACTTCGCGCCTTATAAGGTTTTTGACCCTACTCAAACGATAAACTACATAAGAAAAGGCGGAGTGAGCCTATTTTTAGACGATGCAAGCGCTGCGGGTAACTACCTAAACGCTAGCGGCGCGCTCTCAAAGGTAAATTTAGAGCTATCCTCAGCCATCGCAAACGCCCTAAACTATAAACTAAAGCAGGCCAACGCGCAGTTTGCCTCGCTCATCTCGCTCTATCCCGAGCACTCGGTTTTACACTACGACCTAGCGCTTAGCTACGCGCAGCTGGGCAACTTTAGCATGGCGGCAAAGCACTTTATCATGAGCTATCACCTAGACCCTACAAATCATCTAGCAGGCGTACTGGGCGCCATCGCAAACGACATAAATGCCGTAGATAACACCAAACTACTGCAAGAAATTTCTGAAAATCTCGACCACGACACAAGCTCAAAAGACGCGCCCGTAAGCCAAGCTCTAATGGCCCTCATCGCAAACAATAGCGGCGCTCTCATGCGCTGGCTAGAGCAAGAAAAGGAAGAGAGCGCGCTAAATTTGGCCTTTGACGCGATAATCGCAAAGATGACCGACAAGGGCGAGGAGTTTGCCAAAAAAACGCAAATTTTAAAGGCTAAGCTGCCCGAAGATATCGTGGCGAATATCCTTGATTTTATCGCAAACTACAAGGATGAGGGCATCAAAAAATACGTCGAGCAGATCCAAATTTACTTCCACGACAAGCGGCTAAACGACGCGGCGTTTTACCACGGCGCAAACATCATCAAAGAGCAATACATCAAGCTTTTGCAAATCTCGGGTCTGCTAAACTACGAGCGCGAGAAAATAAAAGCGCTGCTAAAACAAGACGCTAATAACGCCGACTTGCTCCAGACGCTAGCCTACATCGATATTTTCACGAACGATTTTGAGGAGAGCTATCAGATCTATAACCGCATAATCGACGAATTTAAGATAAATGACGCGGGCACGCTGTTTCTAGCCGCTGTAGCCGCCATCGGCTCAAACCACCCGCAAAACGCAACCGCACTTTTGGAGCTATCTAAGCTCACCGATCCAAACGCTATGGAAAGCCGCGTGGCGCTGGGGCACCTATATCAAGAGATCGATAACATCGAGGCTGCGACGATACAATACGGGCTAATAAAAGATCCAAATTTTAAAAGCAAATTTGTTGATTTTATGATTGATTACGAGAAGCTGAAAAAGTAGTTTATTCGGGCGATACAGCGATAAATTTATCGCGAAGTCGCCCGAATAATTTTTAATAATTCTTGTATGTTTACAGCGTCAAAGCAGTTTTGTTAAATTTGACAAAAGCAAAAACAACTCGCCTCGTCAAATTTAACCCCTACTCTATAACTCGCGGGTTAAAAAACAACCGCAAATTTAACCAAGGCACGGCAATAAACCGCGCCTTAAGTCAAATTTTACTTATCCTCAAGTACCTTTTCACGCCACTTCGAGCTTGATTTTTTATCCATCGCCATATCTTTGGACATCTCGGCCGCAGCCTCGAAGTTTTTCTGCACGCCCTCGCTGCTGTTTTTGTATTTCACTGCGTTCGTACCCTTTATGCCTAGGCTCTGCGCCTCGCTAATCGCGTCGATATTCGCTCCCAAAAATATAAACTCCCAGTCGTATTTTTCCTGCTTATCGCTTATCATTTTTTTGATCTGCGCCTTTGAGTACTCTTTGCTCGAGTTCTCCTGCCCGTCGGTGATGATGACGAAAAGCACGGCTCTGTTTTTAGCGTAGATGTCCTCAACTTTTGAGATTTTGTTTATCGTATCGCCGACCGCGTCTAGTAGCGCGGTGTTGCCGCCCGCGACATAGTCCTTGTTCGTTAGCTTCTCGACCTTTTTGATATCGGCTCTATCGTGCAGAGTTTTAAAATTCGTATCAAAAAGAACCGTCGTTACCTTGGCGTCTACGCCCGCTTCTTTTTGCTTGTCGATCATCGAGTTAAAGCCGCCGATAGTGTCGCTCTCAAGCCCGCTCATCGAGCCCGATTTATCCAGGATCAGCACCATCTCAAGCTGCTTTGGCTCTGATTTTTGCGGCGCTTCTTCGCTTTTGGCAAAAGCAAACACCCCGATAATCATCAACAAAAACGCGATTTTTTTCATATTTTCTCCTTTGAAAATTTGGTTTAATTATAGCAAATTTTAATGGCGCGGCGGTAAATGCGAGGAAGCTTAAATTTGATTTTTGTATTTTTGTTGGTTTTAAAACAAGCCGAATTTAAAGGC
>JBHRQF010000193.1:0-3514 GCA_042645325.1 Campylobacter sp.
GTGCAGTAATCGGCATCTACGACCGGTTTAAAAAACGCATGCTTTTGCGTTCGTTCGTTGCGAACGTATTCAAGCTTTAACGCCTTGTCTATCAAAGGGCAAGCGCGGTAGCAAGCGTCGCAGCGAAGTCCTTTGTAAGCGATGCAAAAATTAGGATCTAGCACCGCTATACCCATTTTAGACTTATTTATATTTAGCTTGCCGTTATCTTCGCTTACCAGCTTCACGTCTAACGCACCCGTCGGACAGGCGACCGTGCACGGGATATCCGGGCACATATAGCACGGAATTTTACGCGGCGTAAAAAACGGAGTGCCGTAAGGCAATCCGTCGTCTAAATCCGCAAGCTTAAGCGTATCCCAAGGACAGGCTTCTACGCACAGCCCGCAACGTATGCACTCGCTAAGAAAATTTTTCTCTTTTAGCGCGCCGGGCGGTCTGATGAGTAGAGTTTGGGCTTTAGCCGTCGTTTGCGTACTCCAGATGAAACCGCCCGCGAGAACCAAACTAATCGCTTTTAACCCGAATTTTAAAGCCACTCTTCTATTTTGCATTATTAAGCCTTGTAAATTTTAACCGCGCATTTTTTATAGTCGGTCTCTTTTGAGATCGGGCAAGTCGCATCTAAGCAGACTTTGTTGATATATACGTTTTCATCGAAAAACGGCACGTACACTAGGCCCGAAGGGGTTTTGTTTCGTCCGCGAAGATCAATTCTTGCTTTTACCTTGCCGCGGCGAGACTCAACCCAAACTACGTCGTTATGTTGTAAATTTAGCTTTTGCGCATCGCCCTCGTGCATATAGCAAAGCGCCTCTGGAACAGCACGGTAAAGCTCAGGAACGCGCATAGTCATAGTGCCTGTGTGCCAGTGCTCCAAGACGCGGCCCGTACATAGCCAGAAAGGATACGTAGTATCAGGCATCTCGCACGGATCCATATAAGGGCGGAAGAAAATTTTAGCCCTATTAGCGATAGAAAATTTCTCGTCTCCGCTAGTTACTTTGGTTAAATCGCCTTTTTGCAACTTGGCTTTTTTATTTCCGTAGAATGCAAACTGCTTGCCGTCTTCGGCATATTTTTTGGCATACGGATCGTATTTGGCGTTAAATCTCCACTGAGTTTCTTTACCGTCTACGACGGGCCACCTTAGTCCGCGCACTTTGTGATAAGTATCAAAGTCGGCTAGATCGTGTCCGTGACCGGAGCCAAATTTGCGGTAGTCTTCCCAAAGGTATTTTTGGATGAAAAATCCGTATCCCTCAAATACCTTTCCGTCTGAGCCGACGATTTTTCTGCTATCGCCGAAAACTTCGGAGTTATCGAAATCTTCCATTATAGCGTCTTTTGCAGGATAGCTCTTAGCCTCTTCGTTTGCGAAAAGCACGTCAAATAGCGTATCTTCTTCGCTATAACCCATGGCTTTTGCCTCGTCTAGCACGCTTGGAAGCGTTAGCTTATCGTCCACTTTTTGTTCGCCCCAAACCTCTTTTAGCTTAAAGCGCTTAGCAAATTCCAGCATTTGCCACGTGTCGCTCATCGCTTCGCCTACCGGAAGGACTTGTTGTCTCCAGTGCTGCGTTCGGCGCTCGGCATTACCGTACGCGCCCCATTTTTCGTAAATCATCGCAGTAGGTAGGATCAGGTCGGCAACCTTAGCCGAGATGCCAGGATACGGATCTGAAACGATGATAAAGTTATCCATCTCGCGAGCGGCTTTTATCCAGTGGTTTGCGTTTGCGGTATTTTGCCACGGGTTATTTACCTGCACCCACGCCCATTTCATCTTTCCGTCTTCCATATCGCGCATCATTTTTACGTAGTGGGAGGCGACTTTCGGATTTAGCGTGTTTTTAGGAAGTTTCCAAATTTTCTCGCTTATTTCGCGGTGTTCGGCGTTATCTACGACCATATCCGCAGGCAAGCGATGAACGAAAGTACCGACCTCGCGTGCCGTTCCGCATGCGCTTGGTTGTCCAGTTAGCGAGAAAGCGCCCTCGCCCGGTTTTGCTTGTTTGCCAAGTAGCATATGCACCATATAGGCTTGCTCGTTTACCCAAGTGCCGCGTTGGTGCTGGTTAAAGCCCATTGTCCAAAAGCTAACTACTTTTCTGCCTTTTTCAATGTACCAGTCGGCTAGTTGCTTTAGTTTTTTCTTAAATTCTTCCAAATCCTCGTTTGGATCACCTTTTATTAGCGGAGCTGAGAAGTCAAGCGTATAAGGTTTAAGAGCTTCTTTAAATTCCTCAAACGTGATTTGCCAGTGTTTGCCCGCGGTAGCCGTATTTTTATTTTCCATCACGTCACCCTCTTTATAGCCTAGATAGCCCAGAGTCACGCCCTCGTTTTTGCTTAGTTTCTTATGAAGCTCCGTCTCCACGACGTCTTTTTCGTTTGAGTAGTTAGGATGATTTGGATTATTTCTAAGCCCATAGCCGATATCGGCAGGCCCCGTCGCAAATACGCAGTGGCTATTTACGTAGTCCCAATCGATGGCTTCAGGATGATTATAAACGATCTCGTGAGCGATATAGTTCCAGATAGCTACGTCGCTTGAAGGAGCGAAAATAATCTCGGAATCGGCAATATTTGACGTTCTAGTCGAATACGTGCTCAAATTTATAACCTTCACGCGCTCAGGGTCGCTTAGCTTTTTATCGCTGACGCGCGCCCAAAGTATCGGGTGCATCTCGGCCATATTAGCGCCCCAAGCCACGATAGTATCAGTTAGCTCGATGTCATCATAGCAGCCTGCTGGCTCGTCTATACCAAATGTCTGCATAAAGCCAGTGACCGCGCTTGCCATACAGTGGCGAGCATTCGGGTCAATAGAGTTGCTTCTAATACCCGCTTTCCATAGTTTGACGGCTGCATAACCCTCTAAAATAGTGTATTGACCCGAGCCGAAAACGCAGGCTGAATGCACGCCGTTTTTCTTCATGGTCTCTTTATATTTTTCCGCCATGATATCAAAGGCTTTTTCCCAGCTAATCGGTTTAAATTTGCCCTTTTTGTCAAATTCGCCCTTTTCGTTTACGCGAAGAAGAGGCTGAGTGATGCGGTCTGAGCCGTACATGATTTTAGCGTTAAAATAGCCCTTGATGCAGTTTAAACCGCGGTTTACGGGCGCTTCCGGGTCGCCTTTGACGGCTACGATTTTGCCCTCTTTGGTTGCGATCATTACGCCGCAGCCCGTTCCGCAAAACCTACATGCAGCCTTATCCCAGCGCCAGCCCTTTTCAGCTGTGTTTTGCGCAGCTGCCATAGAGCTAGGTAGCGCTATACCGGCGCTCGCGCACGCAGCGGTTGCGGCGGCGCTTTTTATAAAATCTCGTCGATCCATTTTCTCTCCTCGTTTATTTTTTAAGATAGTTCTTAAAAATCAGGCGGATATTAACCGTTACAACCTAAATTTAAGTTGATTAAAAATAATTAGTTCTTTAGCAATATTTGGAATTCAAATTAAGACCAAAATTATCTTTATTTCGCCTATTTTAGGGGCAATGCTCAAAAG
>JBHRQF010000194.1:0-3504 GCA_042645325.1 Campylobacter sp.
CTATCACGTTAAGCAGCTTTAACCTCTACCGAAGAGCGATCGCGACGCGCGTGATAGAGCTTTTGGTGCAAGACGGCCGCATACAGCCTGCAAGGATAGAAGATCTGCACAAAAAAGTATGCGAAGAATTTGAGGCCTCGATCCTAGAGGAGGGCGAAAATATCGTCATCGACCTAGGCCTTAGCAAAATCCATCCCGAGATAATGAAACTAATCGGCAAGCTAAAATTTAGAGCTAGCTACGGTCAAAACGCCCTCGCGCACAGCCTCGAGGTAGCCCATCTTGCAGGCATCATCGCAGCCGAAACCGGCGGAGACGAAAAGCTAGCTAAAAGAGCGGGCTTGCTGCACGATATCGGCAAGGCCTTGACGCATGAATTTGAGGGTAGCCATGTCGATTTAGGCGCCGAAATTTGCAAACGCTACAAAGAACATCCTGTCGTCATAAACGCCATCTACGCCCACCACGGACACGAGGAGGCAACTAGCGTAGAAAGCGCCGCCGTTTGCGCTGCGGACGCTCTAAGCGCGGCTCGTCCCGGAGCGCGTAGAGAGGTGCTTGAAAGCTTCCTAAAACGCGTCGAAGAGATAGAAAACATCGCAAAAAGCAAAGAGGGCATCAAGCAAGCATACGCGATAAACGCGGGCCGAGAGATCCGCGTCATCGCAAACGCCAAGCTCATAAACGACGATGAAGCGGTGCTCGTAGCTAAAGAGATCGCCGCAGAGATCGAGAGCAAGGTGCAGTATCCGGGCGAGATCAAAGTAAACGTGATACGCGAAACCAGAGCTATAGAAATGGCGAAATAGGTCAAATTTAGGTAGAAAATGAGAAAAATTTTACTAGCGATTTTTTGCGTTTTAGCGCTCGGCGCCAATGATGAGCTCGTGCTAAACGCGTCAAATTCTTTTACGACGACGATGCGTAAAAACGCGGACGCGCCAGTTAAGGCTTTGCTTCAAAACGCAAAAGCGGTCGTCGTTTTTCCGAGCATTACTAAAGTCGGCTTCGTACTTGGCGGCATGCATGGCAAAGGCGTGATGCTCGTGGGAAACCCGTACGCGCCCAGCGAAATGATGGTCGTTGATATCAGCGGCGGCAGTATCGGGCTGCAGTTAGGTTACGAAAATAGCTCGCTTGTGCTTTTTATCCTAAAAGATAGCCTCGTAGCCGACATAAAAGACGCCAAAATCACGATAAATGTCGACGCATCTTTTGCATTTGCCGATACGGGCAAATTTTACGGCAGAGTGAGCGATTTTAGCTTCACCAGCGACATTTACGCCTACACCGACAACGACGGGTTTTTCGCGGGAGCGAGCTTTGGCGGAGCGGTACTTGCTAAAACCGGAGATACGCCGCCAAAGACCGATAGCTACGGATACAACGCGCTAATGGGCGCTATCTCAAAATACTAAAGGCCAAATTTGCAAGAGATGCTAACCTCGCTATCGACCTACGGGTACGTGATAGTGTTTTTATATTCACTTGGAGGCGGCATGGTCGCTATCATCGCGGCCGGCGTGCTAGCTCATCTAGGCAAGATGGACATAACCGTGAGTATCGTACTGGCGGCGGTCGCTAACGCTATCGGCGATACGCTGCTTTTTTACGTCAGCAGGTATAACCGCGCGGCCGTGATGCCGTATCTGGCTAGACATAAACGCAAGCTTGCCTTCTCTCAAATTTTATTCAAGCAGCACGGAAATAAAATAATATTTTTCAAAAAATTTATCTACGGGCTAAAGACTCTTATCCCGCTTGCTATCGGACTTACGAAGTATTCGTTTGCTAAATTTAGCGTCATAAACGTTATTAGTGCGGTATCTTGGGCAATTTTGCTCGGGCTTGGTAGCTTTTGGGCGGGCGAGGCGTTTGAGCGAGCGTGGGATTTTATGGGCGAAAACGGCTGGCTGATGCCGGTTGCGATGTTTTCGCTACTGACGCTCATCTGGGTATATCTACAACAAGCAACAAAAAAGAAAGGAAGGTCGGAATGAAAAAGTTACTCATTGTATTGGTGATTATAGCCGGCGTGGTTTTTGGCGGGCTAAAATTTAACGCAAACAAGGTGGAGGAAAAATATAACGAGGCTTTGAACCTAATCAAAGCAAACGGTATGGAGGTCAAAAACAGCGTATTTGAGGGCGGTCTGCTAAAATCGCACGCAAACTACGACGTAGTTTTATCTAAAGGTTACATAAACGAGATCATTTCTCTTGGCGAAGAGTACGGTGCACCAGGGGATCTGGCGATAAAAATTGACATGAATATCTCGCACGGCTTTGACAGCTTGCTGGGTAAATTTGAGGTTGTGGGCGATGCCGAGTTTTTAAACGACCCGTATAAAAATTTCATCAAAGAGATATTTGATACGACTAGACCTATTAAATTTCATGCCGACGGCGCTTCTGGAGGAGATAAAAAATTCGTCTTTGAGCTGGTTGGAGTGCAAAAAGAACAAGATGGCAATAAGCTAAATCTGGCCAAATCGTTTTTAAATTTTGATATAAACGGCGAAAAGAAAATAACCGGAGCTACTTTTGTAAACGACTTTATCAATTTTGCTAGCAAACAAGGCGTCGCTATAAAGATAAAAAATATCGACTACGATGTGAAGTACGAAACTCCGATCGAGCCGAAAATGATCTCTAAAGCGCTTGTAAATAGTGCTTATAAATTTGAACTTGGCGGTATAGACGTCATTTCGGGCGCCGAGGCGTTGCAGATCGGAAAGATAGCGAGCGACTCAAAACTAACCGTGCTAAGCGATACTCTAACGCAGGATGATACGAGCACTATAGAGAAAATAAAATATGGAAAATATGAATTTAAAGACTTTTTGATCAAAACGAAATTTTCAAATTTAGATAAAGGCGCGTTTGAAGATATTATTAACGCGAAGGGAGAGCCTGAAGCTCAGCTTGCGGCGATAATGCAAGCACTTGATAAATTTATAAAAAGAGCGCCGAAACTTACATTTGAAAATTTAAATTTTAAAAATGCGGCAGGCAAGAGCTATGTCTCAAATTTTGAGATTTCTATCGATCCGGACGGTATAGATACTCAAAATCTGCTCGAAAATATCCCGACCGCTATAAATTTTAGCGGTAAAATCGAGCTTGATACGACGCCTGGTGGGTTTGTATTTGGTAGTGGTGAGGAAAAAGAGGGGATAGATGCTATGCTCGTAAACGGCGGACTATTTATAGAAAACGGCGGCAAATATGTAACTATCTTTAAATACAATAAAAGAACGCAAGACTTGATCTTTAATGAAAATTTATCCTTAAAATCTCTTCTTCAATAAAATTTAGCATGCTTAGACAAATTTTATGTTTGTTTAAGCATGTTTTCTATATAATTCACTTTCCGCTTCACAGAAAGCGAGTTTTTTAAATTAACACTGTTAAACTAATTAGTCAATCTTTGAAATCTAAACAAGTGATCGATTGAGCCAATCTTTTATCAGGCTTTCCCTGGAAAGTAGATAAGAGATAGAAC
>JBHRQF010000195.1:0-3499 GCA_042645325.1 Campylobacter sp.
GTTTTTATGTTTTTGCTTGAGGCGTTTGCAATATTTTGCATAGATAAAGTGTTTTTGACGGAAAATAGCATTGTTGTGCAGAAAAATAGTAAAAATTTAGAGTTTTTATACGCTAACATTAAATTTGTCGTAAGAAAAGAGTGGACGATTGCCGATAAAAGTAGTATTAAATTTTACGATCGTAAAACTTCGGAACCGATATTTGTGCTCGGCGGGCATTTTATTTCGCGGAGCGATTTTGAGCGCTTTATCGAAGCTATTTCAAAGCATACGATTTTAAATAGCGAGCTTGTAGAGCAAGGCACATTCGGCGAGGAGCTAAATTTGATAGACGAAGACGGCTCGTAGCAGCTGCAATACCCGTATCTCTCAAAGAAAAATTTTCTCGGCGATTAAGGAAATTTCTTATCCTTGCTGTGGCACAGCTCGTTTAAAAAGCACTCTTTGCAGTTTGGCTTGATCGCCTTACAGGTGTAGCGGCCAAAAAGTACCATCGCTTGATGAAGCGTGTTTAGCTGCGTTTTAAAGGCTTTAGTTAGATCAAGCTCGACGGCTTCGGGCGTCTTGCCCCGGCTAAGGCCAAGCCTATGCGCCACGCGAAAGATGTGCGTATCCACGGCCATCAAATTTGACCCAAAATGCTCGATCAGCACGACGTGAGCGGTCTTTTGACCCACGCCTGCTAGGCTCATCAGCTCCTTTTCGGTCGTTGGTATCTCGCCGTCAAATTCGCTCATCACGCTCTTTGCCATTTTGATTAAATTTTCGGCCTTGTTGTTAAAAAAGCTACAGGAATTTATGAGCGCCTTTACGCTAGCTAGATTTGCTTGCGCTAGACTCGCGACGTCCGGGTATGCCTCAAAAAGCGAGGGCGTGATCAAATTTACGCGCTTATCGGTGCATTGCGCGCTTAACATCACGCACACGAGCAGCTCGTAGAGGTTGCGAAATTTAAGCTCGCTGCCCGCGTCTTTGAAATTTTCTAAAAATAAATTTTTGATAGCGTTTATATCTTTTTTCGTTCTCATGGCGCCGATTTTAGCCGTTTTTATTTAAATTTTCGATGAATTATAACTTATATTTAATGACTTTCCTGCTATAATCACCCTCGCAAAAATCTAAATTTAAGGAACAAAGATGAATAAAATTTTATTCGCATCTCTTAGTTTGGCTGCGGCTCTAAGCCTAAACGCGGCGGAGTACGCCACCGTAAACGGAACTGCTATAACCGATAAGGACGTAGCTTTCACGCTTGCTGCTATGCCTGGCGTAACACTAGAGCAACTACCTAAAGACACTCAGAAAAAGGTGATCGATGAGACTATTAACAGAAAACTGCTTCTAGACGAGGCTAAAAAGAGCGGACTAGATAAGAGCGACGAATACAAAGCTGCGCTTGAAGAGCTAAAAAACAACCTCGCGCTTGATCTTTGGATGAAGAGAATTTTCGACAATATTAAAGTAAGCGATAGCGAAATCAGCGACTTTTATAATAAAAACAAAGCCGAATTTGCCGTGCCTGCACAAGTAAGAGCTAAACATATCCTAGTGGCTACTGAAAAAGACGCAAACGATATAATAGCTGCGCTAAAAGGTCTAAAAGGCGACGAGCTGGTTAAAAAATTCGAAGAGCTAGCAAAATCTAAATCTACCGATCAAGGCTCTGCGGCTAACGGCGGCGAACTAGGATGGTTTGGTCAATCTCAGATGGTAAAACCTTTTGCGGATGCTGCATTTGCGCTTAAAAAAGGCGAAGTAACTCAAAAACCTGTTAAATCGAATTTCGGCTACCACGTAATCCTAAAAGAGGATAGTAAGGCTGCCGGTACCGTAGGTCTAAACGAGGTAAAACCTCAGATCGAAGGTAGCATAAAGATGGAGAAATTTAGAAACGATATCAAAAAAAGAGGCGACGAGCTTCGCGCTAAAGCTAAAGTAGAATATAAATAAGGTCGGTAAAATGGGTGTTTTAGACGTAGTAAAAGCCGGCGTTTTAAGCGGCGATGACGTAACTAGGCTGTATAAATACGCAAAAGAGCAGGGTTTTGCCTTGCCTGCGGTAAACGTGGTCGGAAGTGACTCGGTAAATGCCGTTTTAGAGGCGGCAAAAACGGCTAACTCACCCGTTATCATCCAGTTTAGTAACGGCGGAGCCGGCTTTTATGCCGGCAAAGCTTGCGGAAATGCCGATGTGCTAGGCGCAGTAGCAGGCGCGCAGCACGTTCATCTGCTGGCCAAAGCTTACGGCGTACCGGTGATCCTACACACCGATCATGCGGCTAGAAAGCTACTGCCGTGGATCGACGAGCTGGTTAAATTTAGCCGCGAATACAAAAAGGCTCACGGCGTGCCGCTTTTTAGCTCACATATGCTTGATCTTAGCGAAGAGAGCTTGGAGGAAAATTTAAGCACTTGCGAGAAGTATCTAAAAGAGCTTAGCGAGCTTGGCATCAGCCTAGAAATCGAGCTTGGAGTAACCGGCGGCGAAGAGGACGGCGTGGATAACACGGGCGTTGATAACGCGCTTCTTTATACGCAGCCTGAAGATGTCGCGCGGGCATATGAGCGACTAAGTAAAATCAGCGATAGATTTAGCATAGCGGCAAGCTTTGGCAACGTTCATGGCGTGTATAAGCCTGGCAACGTCGTGCTTCGACCGGAAATTTTGAAAAACTCGCAAGCATACGTCGCGGATAAATTTCAAACCCTAACCGATAAACCCGTAAATTTCGTCTTTCACGGCGGTAGCGGTAGCGAGCTAAAGGATATCAAAGATGCCGTCAGCTACGGCGTAGTAAAGATGAACATCGACACCGATACGCAGTGGGCGTTTTGGGACGGCGTGAGAGCGTACGAGCTAAAAAACAGAGCCTACTTGCAAGGTCAAATCGGCAACCCTGAAGGCGACGACAAACCGAACAAAAAGTACTACGATCCGCGCAAATGGCTACGAAGCGGCGAGGAGTCGATGGTAAAACGCCTGCTAACTGCATTTGAAGATTTAAACTGCTTAAATAGAAATTAAGGCTTACAATGGAACCCAAAAAAGAAGCGAGAAACGATAATTTCACCGATTTGGCGTTGCCTGAGGTAAAAGGCAGGCAATCTTTTTTCGTATATACGAAAATTATATTTTTGCCGACGGCGATATATCTCGTCGCGCTTCTTGGGTTTTTTGGGTATATAGATTTTCAAATCGGCCTACACACGGTTATTATGATGGGTATTATTTGGGTGATTTCGCTAATCTTTGCTAAAAATAGCGCCGAACTTGCTTGCTGCTATTTTGAGCAAAGCGGGGCTGATTTCAAGCGAAATCTAAAAGAATACATCATCAAACATCTTTTAGTTATAGGCAAAGATACGAAGTCAAACGCCGGTTTTGATGAATTTGTCGCCTATTACACCAGGAATTTACGTAACGAAAATTTTGCTTCTGTGGGCGCAGGTATCTTTCCGATGCTGGGTATCTTGGGAACGTTTATCAGTATCGCGGTTT
>JBHRQF010000196.1:0-3477 GCA_042645325.1 Campylobacter sp.
CAAACACGCCGCTTAAAATCTCCACGCGGTCGCCCTCATTCCTTGCCGTGGCAAATTTAGAGCCGCCCGGCTTTCGCTTATCAAGCTCGCTTTGGATAAAATTTAAATCAATACGCACGCCTGCAGGAAAGCCGTCTAGCACGCCGCCGATCGCCGATCCGTGACTCTCGCCAAACGTCGTTAGCGTTAGTTTGCGCCCAAAGGTATTCACTTGCCCTCTCCTAAAATCTCAAGCGCGGTTTTAGCGGCTTTTTGCTCGGCTTCTTTTTTGCTCTTGCCCGCGGCTCGCGAGATCTCGCGCTCGTTTAGCATCAGCGCGATCTCAAATTCCTTCTTGTGATCGGGGCCTTTTGAGCCCACCAGCACGTACTTTGGTATCTCGGCGAAGCGCGCCTGAGTTAGCTCTTGCAGCGCGGTTTTATAGTCCTTGACCATGCGGTCGAAATTTATATCGGGGTAGCATCTCTCAAAGGCCTTTAGGCTAGCCGCGCGCACGGCGTCAAAGCCGCTTTCTAGGTAGATCGCGCCCATCAGCGCCTCGAAGGCGTCCGATAAGATCGAGGCTTTTGCCCGTCCGCCGTTGTGCTCCTCGGCCGGAGAGATGTTGATGAGCTGGCCTAAATTTAGATATTTGGCGAGTTCGGCAAAGCTTTTTTCATTTACGAGCGCGGCGCGCAGTTTGCTTAGATCGCCTTCGCTTAGGCGCGAAAATTTGTGAAAAAGATAATCCCCGATCACCAGATCCATCACCGCATCGCCCAGAAATTCGAGCCTCTCGTTGTTTGCGCCGCCTTTTACGCTTTTATGCGTGAGCGCGGTTTTTAGCAGCTTTTCGTCTTTAAATTTATATCCTAATTTCTCTTCCAAATTTCGCATTATTCGCCTTTTAAGCTATTTTTTATCTTTACTGCTTGCTCGCGCGCCATCTCGTCGCAAAGCTCGTTTTGCGGGTGTCCGGCGTGGCCTTTGACCCAGATCGCTTCGACCTCGTGCGGCTCGCTAGCGGCCAGATATTCCTGCCACAGCGGGACGTTTTTTACGTTTTTAAAGCTTTTCTTTACCCACCCCTCTAGCCACGCATTTACGGCGTTTGCGACGTATGAGCTATCGGTGTAGAGTTTCACGCGGCAGGGCTGTTTGAGCGCCTTTAGCCCCTCGATCGCCGCTCGCAGTTCCATTTGATTATTCGTCGTGTGCGCCTCGCCGCCGCTTGCCGTTTTTTTGTGCTCGCCGTACTCTAGGATGTACGCCCAGCCGCCCGCCCCTGGGTTATCCAGGCACGAGCCGTCGCTAAAAAGGCATACTGTTTTCATCAGATTTTTCCGTGATGTGAGGCAAAATTTGCACGCTGCCTAGCTCGCTACACATCGGACAGCGGTAAAAATGCATCGGAAAGGCGTTTTTGCAGCTCTTGCAAACGTAGTTAAAGCTAAGCGCGGCCTTGTCGTAGTTTGCCGCTTTTAGCTTCTTTAAAACCTCTAGCTCAAAACCGAGCGCCGCGCCGTCCTCGTCGCTCATGCCCTTGATGAAAAACAGGCTCTTATACTCGGGATCGGTTAAATTTACGGGCGAGTTTTGATAATAAACCAAATCCAAAACATCCTCAAGCGGCGGGAAATCGCTAAAATCTTTAAGAGTCGAGCCGCTTAAATTTAGCCTCTCCATTGCCATTCGGCGCACGAGCGCAAATTCGTCCTTTAGGGCTAAAATTTCGCCGATTTTGGCCGCTTCGTCCTTGCTTTTATCCGCTAAAATTTGCAGCGCCTTGATATACGCCGTCTGTGCTCTCACGTCGCTGCCAAGCTCCTGCAAAGCATCCAAGGCCTGCAACGCGCCCTCATAGTCTTTTAGTTTTTCGAAAATTATCGTTAGCGATTTTAGCGCGATTTGATTTCGCGGGGAGATTTTTAGCGCCTCTAAAAACACGCTCTTTGCGCGCTCTAAAAAGCCCGCCTTAAAATAAGTTTGACCAAGATCGGTGAAAATTTGCTCCTTTGCCGCGCGGTTTTTAGCCTGCTCTAAAGCCACGGCATAGACGTTGATAGCCTTTTCAAAATACCCGCTTTTTGAAAACGTCCCCGCCAAAAAGCACATCGTAGCCGTATCCACGCCCGAGTTTATCAAAAGCTGCTTGTTTTCGTCGCTAAGACCCTGAGATTTGCCGAATTTTTTCAAAAATCCCGCGATCTCCGCCTTTTCGTCCTTGCTCTTAAAAACGCCCCAAGCGTAGCTAAAAACGGCGATCACGAGCACCACGGCGACTAGCACCACGAGACCGAAAATCGGGTCTCTAAATTCGATAAAAAATATATCCAAAATGCCGCTTTCTAAAGTCAAATTTAACGCCGATTATAGCAAAACGATTGTATAATCTCGCTTATGATCGATCCAAAATCAATAGAAAGACTAAAAGCGCAAACCGATATCGTCGATATAGTCGGACACTATCTGCCGCTAAAAAAAAGCGGCGCGAACTTCGTGTGCGTATGCCCGTTTCACGACGATAAAAACCCGAGCATGAGCGTGAGCCCGTCGCGCGGGATATTTCACTGCTTTTCGTGCAAAGCCGGCGGCGACGCGATCAAATTCGTGATGGACTACGAAAAGCTAAGCTACCCCGAAGCCGTCGAAAAGATCGCTGGACTGCAAAATTTCACCCTAAACTACGTGCGCGGCGGCGAACCGACAAAAGAAAACAAACACATCCTAGAAAACTCAAACGCCTTTTACCGCTCGCTGCTTTACAAAACTCCCGCGGCCGTCGAGTATTTATATTCGCGCGGTATCACAGACGAACTGATAGACAAATTTGAACTAGGTTTCGCGCCTGAGAGCGCACAGACGATAAGGCTGCTGCAAAACGAGCAAATAGAACCCAAAGAAGCCCTAGAAGTCGGCATCGTAAAGCAAAACGAAAACGGCATTTACGCGAGTTTCATAAACCGAATCACCTTTCCTATCTACACGCACGCGGGGCGGCTGGTGGGATTTGGCGGACGCACGATCAGCGGCAACCCTGCCAAATACGTAAATTCGCCCCAGTCCGCGGTCTTTGATAAATCAACGCTTTTTTACGGCTATCACCTGGCAAAGCGCGAAATTTTCACCAAAAATCAGATCATCATCACCGAAGGCTACATGGACGTCATCATGCTGCACAAGGCGGGCTTTGGTAACGTCGTAGCCGTGCTTGGAACCGCGCTCACGACCAAGCATTTGCCGCTTTTAAAACGCGGCGAGATCAGCGTTATTTTATGCTTTGACGGCGACGATGCTGGCATAAACGCCGCGACGAAGTCCGCCCTGCTGCTCGCGCAAAACGAAATCGACGCCAGCGTCGTCATCATAGAAGGCGGTGCGGCTCCCGCCGCTCCGGCTGCGCCCGCTGCTAAGACCGGCGGTCTGAACGCAGAGACGGTCGCCGTCATTGCGGCAGCTGTCAGTGCGTGCGGATGCAGCGCAGACCAGATTCAGGCG
>JBHRQF010000197.1:0-3457 GCA_042645325.1 Campylobacter sp.
CAAGAGCGCCATAGGTAGAGCCAAAAAGGGCATGGCTCAGGTGATTTACGTAGATAGCAACTCTAGTAAATCAGACTCAAACTCAAATTTACAAAGCAAATAGATAAAAGGAGATAAAATGTCAGGGGAATTTGAGTTAAATTTGAGAGAATTTAACTCAAATTTCGTTTGGCGAAGGGCAAATTTAGCTTCAAATTTAACAGTCCTTAGTAAAATCTAAAGCCAAATTTGCGCTCGGTCGCCCAAGCAGCAAATTAAATTTACCGCCCAGGCTTAAATTTACTTCGCCGAGGCGGGATTATTTACGCTTATCACGACGTTTTTCTCGTCCAGATAGAGCTTCGCCGCGTCTTTCACGTCCTGCTCGGTGAGCGCATTTACCGCCTTTTCGTACTCGTCCAGGCTCAAAACCTCATCGCCAAAAACCAGCTCACGCATGAGCGCGCGCGTCCAAAACTCGCCCTGAACGTAGGATTGGCGCATTTTTACGAGCGCAGATTTTTTGAAATTTTGCAGATAGCGCTTGACGTCTGCGTCGCCTTTTAGCTCGGCGATGTTTGATTTTATCTCGCCCAGCACGGCGTTTACGTTATCAGGCGCAGCCGTAAAGCCAAAATGCGCGGTGAAGCTTTCGTACGGATATTTTGCGAGATTCATATGCACGCCCAGGCCGTAGACCTGCCCGCGGTCCTCGCGCACGTCCTCGCGTAACATCATCGAAAGTACCGCAGATAGGGCGTTTACGCGCAGTAACTCCGGGCGCGAATACTTCACGTTTTCATTTTTTATTATCATCGCGGCATCGCTTCGCTGCGTGGTTTGGTAGCTTCGCTTAAACTCCCGCTCGCCAGAAATCGTCTTCACGCCGTCATCTACGAAGTTTTCACGCTGTGCGCGTACGGGTAAATTTGCTAGATATTTTTGTAAAAGCGGCTCGGCTGCGGTCAAATTTAGATCGCCGACGACGACAAAATCATACGAAGCCGCGTTGGTAAATTTATCCTTCACTATCTTTTTTACGTCCTCCATCTGCAGCTCGTTTATATCCGCGGCCTCGAGCGGGTTTGTTCGCGGATTATTTTCGTAGAAAAATCTCGCAAATTCGTCGCGAAATTTGCGCTCGGGCAGATTTTTGGTCTTTTCCAACTTTTCAAGCTCGTTGATTTTTGTCTTTTTTAGCGCGTTTTCGTCAAATCTAGGCTCGCTAAACTCCAAAAACAGCGCGCGTAAAAGCCACTCAAAGTCCGCGCTAGCCGAGCTTGCGCTATATCCTTGCGAAAGCTGATCGATAAATTTGCTATAGCTTAGCTGCTTGCCGCTTAGGATTTTAGCCAGGTCGTAGTTGCTAAACTCCCCCGCCCCGCTCTCGTTTGAGACCTCTACCGCTAGTGCGCCCTGCTTTGGCTTGGCCAAATTTGACGTGCCTCCGCGACTAACCGCGCTTAGCCAGACGACGTCTTTTTTGGTTTTTACCTCCTTAAATGCCACGCGCGCGCCGTTTGGCAGCTCGTAAAGATAAAAATCAAGCTTCTCGTTATGCTTTTTCGAGACGAAATTTTTAGGTTTTAGCGCGCTGTAATCAAAAAGTTCGCTCTTTGCGTGATTTGCGGCTAGCGTGTCGTACGGCTTTGCCTCCGCCCAAATTTGATCAAATTTAGCCTCGTTTAGCTTCGCTCCTTTGGCGCTAATTACGTTTAGATTTTTTGCGTCGATGGCCAGTATCCGCCTAAATTCGGCGTTTACCTCCTCAAGGTTGATCTCATCAAGCAGCGCCAAAGTGACGTCGCGCAAGTCCTTGTCGCCTAGCAGCACGCCGCCGATCCTAGTCGTATCCTCGATATTTGCCGCGACCGCGCTCGAGCGCTTGTTGCCCGCTTGCAGATAGGCGTTTTTAGCCGAGTTTATAAAATCTTTTTTTACGCTTTCAAAGTCCGCCTTGCTAAAGCCAAATTTCTCCACACCCTTTAAAACGCTCGCCAGATCGCTAAGCGCGCCGCTAAAATCATCCTCGACGGCGTTTATCTCAAAGGCGTAAAGCACGTTTTGGTCTTCGATGATCGGCGAGTAAAATCGCCCGCGCAGAGCCAAATTTTGCTGATCGTATATCATGGCAACTAGGTCTGAGATGTAGTTTGCGAGCAAATTTTGCCTGAGCCTTTGGATCTCGTCGTCAAATTTATATTTTTGCGCGAAGATCAAATTTATAGAGTTTAGCCCGATCTCGGCCGAGTCGTAGTTATTTACGCTAAAGCCGCTTTTTATAGGGATAGTTTTATCGGGACTCGCGTAGTCGTTTGTGTTTTTAGCGGGGCTAAAGCTTTGCTTTATCATCTCCTCGATGCGCTTTTTATCAAAGTCGCCGACTGCGATAAATTTCATAAATCTAGGCTGATACGTCCTCTCATAAAAGCCCTTTATAGTCGCTACGTCGACGTTTTTTACGATATTCATATCGCCGATGGGGGACCTTTTGGCGTAGATACTATCGCCGTAGAGCTCGGGCACGCGGTTTTTGATGTAAAATCTATACGCGGGCGTGTTTCTAGCGCGCTCCTCCTCTATGATGATGCCCCGCTCTTTATCTAGCTCTGCCGCGTCAAAGCTCACGCCGTCGATCCAGTCGAGAAAAACGCGAAAAACGTCCTTTAAATTTTGCTCGTTTACGTGGATTTCTAGCAGATAGTCCGTCTGATCGTAGCTAGTCTGCGCGTTTAGATCCGCGCCAAAGGCCACTCCGAGGCTCTCTAGCTTTTTAACCAGCTCGTTTTTATTAAACTCGCGGCTGCCGTTAAACGCCATGTGCTCAGTAAAATGCGCGAGCCCCAGCTCATTTTCGCGCTCGTCGGTCGAGCCGATGTTTACGACTAGATAAAAATAGGCCGAATTTGCGGGCTGCTTGTTTTCCTTGACGTAGTATTTTAGCCCGTTTGCTAGCTCGCCGCTAATGATAGCGGGATCTTGGGTCAAATTTAGCTTTTGCGCGGTTTTATCTTTCGCCGTCAAATTTAACGCGCTCAAATTTGCGTCTGGTTGCTGCGTTTTAGCCGCCTGCGCTATCGGTGCTTGTTTAGCTAAAATGCTCGCCGCAAAAACGGCCAGAAATAAAAATAAAATTTTCCTCATCGTCGTCCTTTAAATTTAAAAAGCCGATTATATAGCGCGATTTTTAATATTTTTGCCCGCGCGCAGCGAAGTCGGCGGCCGTGCTAAATTTATTTTTTATAAAATTTATGCTAAATTTAGCCCAAATTTTAAAGGATAAATTTTGGTAAAAATAGGAATCCACGGCGCGAGTGGCAAAATGGGACGCATGATCATCGAGTGCCTAAAAAACGAGCCTGGCGCGAAACTCAGCGCGGCTTATACGATAGAGCCGCTTGACTTTGCGTTGCCTGATGGCGTTATCCTCACGGACGAATTTGACGAGCTTTTCGCAAACTGCGACGTCGTTATCGAC
>JBHRQF010000198.1:0-3455 GCA_042645325.1 Campylobacter sp.
TCAAAAACGTCTCCGTTACGGGCGCCGACATAGGTATAACCCATGTCTTTGAGGGGCAAAAGATAGCGCACAAATTTGACGGGCTCAATGTAAATTTGCAAAATATCAGCGAAAATTTAGCTGCGCCAGTGACCGCTAAAATCGACATGAAAAGCTCGCAAAAGCTAAATTTGGCTCTTAAGGGTAAAATCACGCCAGAGCCCCTAAGTATCGAAGCCGATATAAAACTAAGCGATGCAAATCTGCCTCGCTACTTCGTCTACGCTAAAAACTATCTGGACGCGAGCCTAAAAAGCGGCGGGCTAAATGCCGAACTAAACGTAAAATACGCTGCGGACGCCTCCGTAAGCGGTAAGGCAAGCATCGCAAACATCGAGCTTGCGGACGGCTCTGGCGATAAGGTGTTCGCTTTTAAAAACCTCAAACTATCTAAAATTTCGTTTGCGAAAAATTTCTTAAATTTGGAGCGCGTGACCCTGAGCGCACCGTTTTTAAAGGCGCATTTAAATAAAGAACGCGAGCTAAATCTAAGCAGTCTAGTGAAAAAGAGTGAGAGTGAAAAGGCGCAAAAAGCGGACGCAAAACAAGCCACCCCTAAAAACGAAAAGCCTATCGAAGCCGCAAAACCTCAGAAAAAAGAGGGCGAGTTTGACTTCGCTATCAAGAACATCCTCGTAGAAAACGGCGATGTAGACTTCTCCGACGCGTCGCTATTTATGCCGTTTGCGACCAAGATAAGTAAGCTAGAAGGCGTGCTGATGGATATCGACAGCACTCGCCCGACGATGGGTACCTTTGAGGGCGTGGTCGGCAAGAGCGGCTTTAGCAAGATCGGGCTCAAGCTACTGCCGTACGACCCGAAAAAGAGCACGGAGGTCAAATTTAGCTTTAAAGATATCGATCTAGTCGACGTGACGCCTTATAGCGGGCAGTTTTTGGGCTACAAGATAGAAAAAGGCAAGCTAAATTTGACTCTAAACTACGATGTTAAGGACTCTAAGCTAAACGGCAGCAACGTCGTAAATCTAGACACGCTAACGCTTGGCGAAAAGGTCGAGTCTAAAGACGCGGTAGATTTACCTTTATCGCTTGCTATCTCGATACTAAGCGATCAAAACAATCAGATAAACATCGATCTGCCGGTGACGGGCGATCTAAACGACCCAGACTTTAAATACGGCGGTATCGTCTGGGAAGCGGTCAAAAAGCTATTTGCCGATATCACGCTGGCCCCGTTTAGATTTTTGGGTAATATGCTAGGGCTAAGTAGCAAGGATCTAAACACTATAGACTTTATGCCTGCAAACGCCGAGCTCATCGTATCCGAGCAGGCCAAGATAGCTGATTTTATCAAGCTAATGACGGCAAAACCTAAGATGAAACTAAGCATTACTCCGGCCTACTCGGATGTGGACGTAACGGCTCTAAAAAATGCGAAACTAAACGAAAAAATAAGCCAAACGATGAATCAAACCGGTAAAGACTACGCAGGAGCGCTCGCATCGCTAGCTCCAAAAGAAAAAAGTACCGACGAAAAGGCGCTGAGAGAGGCTGCGTTAAAAGGCATCGAGGTGAAAAAAGAGCAGCTGCTAGAGCTCGCTAACGCAAGAGCTCAGGCTATCAAGGCGGCCCTAGTGCAGGCGGGACTGGCCGAGGATAGGATGACTGTCAAAAAGCCTGAAAAAACGGACGTCAAGCAGGGCGAATACTCAAGCGTGATGATGGGCGTGGCAGACTAAATTTGCGTAGCCGCGGCCTTTGTCGTATGGTTTTGCTTGATTTTGGGTGCGTAATCGTTTATCCGCTTTGCTTACGCCAAGAGCATTTTGCGGATAAATTTGCAAATTTGACTCGCCCAGACCCACACCTTGAAAATGCTAAATTTGATTTAGTCAAATTTGACGCCAAGCTCTAGCAAAGCTTCAATTGCACGTTTTCAGGATTGCAGTTTTTAAGGCCAAATTTAACGCGAGATAAATTTGCGATATTTTAAAGCTAGAGGTAAAATTTGTCTCAAAAATAGCTCTGTTAAAGCAGTCGGCGCCGTATAATTTTTAAAAAGATTATTTCGTCAACAGCCCGAACTAGCGCATCAAAAGCTCAAATTTGAGCCGACAAAAGATAAAATTTATCCGCAAAAATCTACGAATTTAAGTTTTAGTTCGGTAAAATTAGATAAAAATTTTATAAAGGTTAATCGTTATGAGAGGTTACAAAATCTTTTCGGGCACCGCAAATCCGGCGTTTTCAAAGAAAATTTCGCACTATTTATCGCTTCCGCTTAGCGAAGCTACGATCAAACGCTTTAGCGACGGCGAGATCAGCGTGCAGATCGGCGAGAGCGTGCGCGGCAAGGATATTTTCATCGTCCAGCCTACATGCGCGCCCGCAAACGTAAATTTGATGGAGCTTTTGATCCTAACCGACGCGCTTAAGCGCAGCTCGGCTAGCTCGATAACGGCGGTGGTGCCGTATTTCGGTTACGCGCGCCAAGACCGTAAAGCCGCTCCTCGCGTGCCTATCACGGCAAAACTCGTGGCAAACATGATGCAAACTGCGGGCATCGACCGCGTCGTCACGATCGACCTTCACGCAGGCCAAATTCAGGGCTTTTTCGATATCCCGGTCGATAACCTCTACGGCTCGATCATCTTTAACGACCACATAAAAAACAAAAATCTCAAAAATCCTATCATCGCTAGCCCCGATATCGGCGGCGTCGCACGCGCTAGAAGCGTCGCAAAAGCCCTAAATCTCGATATCGTCATCGTCGATAAACGCCGCGAAAAAGCTAACGAAAGCGAAGTAATGAACGTAATCGGCGACGTGGCGGGCAAGGACGTGATCCTGGTCGATGATATGATCGATACGGGCGGCACGATAGTAAAGGCGGCTAAGGTCTTTAAAGAGCGCGGTGCAACCTCTGTAATAGCTTGCTGCACGCATGCGGTGCTCTCTGGCAAAGCCTACGAAAACCTAGCAGATAGCGCGCTGGATGAGCTAGTAGTAACAGACACGATACCGCTACGCGAGGAAAACGAGAAGATAAAAGTTCTCAGCGTCGCTCCGATTTTTGGCGAAGTGATCAGACGCGTGTATCATAACGAAAGCGTAAATTCGCTGTTTGACTGATTTTAGGCGGCGCTTTGGTCGCCGGTTTTGATTAAAATTACCCCCTGACGGCGCATGCGACGAGTCTGCGCCGTTTAAATTTTACATATCCTTTGAAACATCAAATTTAACTTCCGATTTACGAGCCGAAAAATTCAAATCAATTTTGGTTTATGCCGTAAAGATACGGGTCATGCCGATCAAATTTAACTGCGTCAAATTTGCTCAAAAAAGACTGAAATTAAACGTAACTTTTCACGTTTTTTTCACGGAGTGAAAAGTGAAATAATTTATATTATTTTCGTTAATTTTGTAATCTTAAATTTAATCTCTAAAGCCCTTAA
>JBHRQF010000199.1:0-3451 GCA_042645325.1 Campylobacter sp.
GGCTTAGATTGTTATTAATTATTTTGGCTCGAGGTAAATTAAGCGGATTTTAGCCGCGACGGTATCATATCTAAATGCTACTTTGCTACGTTTTGCCTACAAGAACGCGGTTTTTATCGAAACCTACCGGCGCTTATATCGGCATAAAATTCTGCCGAATAAATTTAAAGAACCTGTTTATTATTTTGTGCAGTTATAAATAATACCAAAATATTTTTCTTATACTTTAAATATGATTTATCTATAAAATTTAATAAATAATAAGCTTTACGGGGGTACAATTTCATTTAACAAAATACCTTCAAAAGGAGCAAAAATGAAAATCAAGTCTTTGGTGCTTATGCTTTTGGGCGTTAGCGCTTATGCGCATTTTGGTATGGTCGTGCCGTCAAATTCGACCGTGGACGACGAAAAAGAGGCAAATTTGCAGATTACTTACAAATTTACCCATCCTTTTGAGGGCGATATGATGAACCTGGTCCTTCCAAATGAGGCGGGCGTTTTCGTAAACGGCAAAAAAGAGGCGATAAAAGGCCTAAAAGAGCTTAAAGAGGATAAATTTAGTTACTTTACGGCTAGCTACGACGTAAAAGATCCCGGCATTTATCAGTTTTATATGGATCCAAAGCCCTATTTCGAGCCTGCGGAGGATAAATTTATAAGGCATATAACAAAAACCGTCGTCGATGCCTACGGCTACGGCGATGGCTGGGATAAACCGGCCGGGTTAAAAGCCGAAATAGTGCCGCTAACGCGACCGTACGGGCTTTATAAGGGAAATTTGTTTTCAGGCGTGGTTTATTATAAAGGAAAACCCGCTAAAAACGTAACCGTCGAGGTAGAGTACTATAATACCAAAGGACTAAAAGCGCCGTCCGATGCTCACGTGACGCAGGTCGTAAACACTAACGAGCAGGGCGAATTTAGCTTTGCGATGCCGCTTGAGGGCTGGTGGGGATTTGCCGCGCTGATAGACGACGACCAAAAGATAAAACACGAGGGCAAAGAGTATCCCGTGGAGCTTGGAGCCGTCATCTGGGTGCAAACCAAAGAGTATAAATAAATGCACATTAGCGAAGGCGTTTTAAAACCCGAGATCATCGTGCCTTGCTCGGCCCTTTGCGTCGTTTTGGTCTCAAGCTTGATTTACAAGCTAAAAACGAGCGAGATACCCAAAGTAGCGGCCGTCAGCGCGATGTTTTTTGCGGCGTCTTTTATACATATGCCTATCGGCGTTACGTCGATACATCTCGTGCTAAGCGGCCTTGCGGGAGCGTTTTTGGGCGCAAACGCGGTTTTGGCTATTTTCATCGCGCTGTTTTTTCAGGCCTTGCTTTTTGGTTACGGCGGCCTGAGCGCGCTTGGCGTAAATTTGCTCATCATCGCCTCCCCAGCGCTTCTTAGCCCATATCTCTTAAAGCTTTCTTTTAAGTGTTATAGGCCCTTTTTCTGGTTTTTGATAGGGTTTTTGCCTATACTTTGCTCCTCGGTTTTGCTCTCCTTGACGCTTGTTTTAAACGGTAAAGAATTTACGCCCGTGGCCGCGCTCGTTTTTACTTCAAATTTAGCCCTTATGGCGCTTGAGGGGATCATCTCGCTTTTTGCGCTTTCTTTTATTTACAGGGTCAAAAAGGATCTTTTGATTTGCTAAAAATACTTTTGATCATGCTTTTAGCAAGCATCCTAAACGCGCACTCCCTAAAAGGCTTTGCAAAGCAAGATGGCGAATTTATCGAGATAAAAAGCTATTTTTACGGAAATTCCCCTTGCAAAAACTGCCCCGTAGCTTTTATAAAAGACGGCGCCCAGATAGAAGTCGCACAAACTGATGAAAACGGCTTTGCCAGAGCTAAAATCCCCGCAGATGAATTTGAAATCGTAATCGACGGTGGACTAGCGCACGAAAAAAGGATCAAATTTACCGCAAACAAAGCCGAGCTAAAAAGCGCCGAAAGTAATGCGTCAAGCGACGTTTCAAGCGTCAAATTTGACGAAAGCGAGGAGGATTTTTGGGCTTACGTGCTTAAATTTATCCTTGCGTTTTTGGGAATCGGGCTGCTTTTTGGCGGAATTTATCTGGTAAAAAGAGGCAAATGAACCTATCTGTTTTGCTCGTTTGCTTTACCTTTTTTAGTTTTAAAGTCTCGCTTTCAAGCGCTACGGACGCCGTTTTTATCGCGCCTGTGCTTTTTTTGGCGATTTTAAATTCTAAAAATCTTTTTGAAATTTTAAAATCCGTTTTAAAACTAAATATTTTTATAATCTTAGTCGTTTTAAGCCTCGTTCTTTACGAAGAATACGCGCTTGCAAAGCTGATATTTATAAGGTCGAATTTGATCATACTTTTTGGGCGGCTGGCCTTTTATAGGAGTGATTATTTCAGTATCGCGCTTGCCGTTTCGTCGCTAAATTTAGGCGATAAGCTAACGGCGATTTTTTATTTTAGCGCTAAATTTACGGCCGATCTTAAAACGATATTTTTAAGGTTAAAAAAGACCCTGAAAGTTCGTGGATTTGAGCCTAAAACCTCGCTTTTTACCTATAAAATTTACGCAAATTTAGTCGCTATGCTTTTTTTAGAGGCGTTTTATAAGGCGAGCGTCCTTGAAAAAACCTTTGTTTGCAGGGGATTTGACGGCAAGCTTTACGGGGATAAAAGCCTTAAAATAGGCGCGAAAGACGCCGTTATAATCGCTTTAACGGCGTGTTGTTATATTTTTAGTTTAGGAGTCACGATATGAGCTGCACGCTAAGTCTAAAAAACGTCTGCGCAAAAATAGGCGAAAGAACGCTTTTTGAAAATCTAAATTTAAACGCGACGCACAAAGACAAAATCGCGCTCATAGGCCCAAACGGTTGCGGTAAAAGCACGTTGCTAGAGATAATGGCCGGGCTTAAAGCGCCCTCTTTGGGCTATATCGAGCTTTTTCACCATAAAATTTCAAATTTAGACGAGTACAAGCCGTTTCGCCGCGACGTGGGCTATCTTTTTCAAGAAAGCAACGATTGTTTCATCTGCCCCAGCGTACTTGACGACGTGATGTTTTCGCTACTTAGCCGCGGCGAGGACAAAGAGCCGGCCGGGGCAAAAGCCGAGAAAATTTTACGAGAGCTTGAAATTTGGCATCTAAAAGACGAGATCGTTTTTAACCTCTCCGGAGGCGAGAAAAAGCTCGTCGCGCTAGCCGGGATACTGGTAGCCGAGCCTAAAATTTTGCTACTTGACGAGCCTACGACCGCGCTTGATGCGGATATGCAAAGAAGGATAGCCGCTATCCTGAAATCCCTAGACGTCACGCAGATAATCGTCTCTCACGACAAGGAATTTATAAGCGACGTAGCGAGCGTAATGTACCGCCTAACCAAAAACGGACTAGAGCCGATATAAAATATTTTTATTTATACTTTTTTAAAAAAGCTCCTAAAACAGCAAAATTTATCAATGTATAAT